>JAFZET010000188.1 GCA_017560565.1 Clostridia bacterium
CCCTGCGCAATCTACAACGAATACTATACCACCAATTATCCTTCTTGACGGAAGATGATAATACAGAAAGCTCCGTATAACCTGCGGAGCTTTTTCGTTGTCTGTGAAACTAAGGGAAAACAAATCATAGAATATACCGGAGGTGGAGTATGCTGTATACATTACGGGAACTAGAGAGAAAGGATGTTATAAACCTTTGCAGCGGAAGATTCCTCGGTCATGTATGTGATATCGAATTGGAGAATGACTGCGGTCGTGTCACAGCTCTGTATGTATGTCAGGACGGAATCTTTGGATGCAATATAAAAGAGAGAATCCGCATTGCATGGGATAAAATCAAATGCATCGGAGAGGATACGATCATAGTGGAGCAGCGAACAGAGGATCCTTGCGAGTACAGAAGCAGACGTAAGGGAAACTGGTGCATCTGGTAGTGGAAATGTAAACAATTTGTTAAATGATAAATAGATGTTGCAATTTGGAATATATTGTGGTATAATACTTTTCGTGCGTGAATGCACAGAATTAATCACACACATCGGACTGGATATCTGCCGGTCCCCGGAAAACCTGTGTTTTACCGGGGTGCAGATAAATGTCGGATGGTGGAAAAAACCGAAGGAGGACATTCATTATGTCTATTGTTTCCATTAAGCAGCTGCTGGAAGCCGGTGTACACTTTGGTCACCACACCAGACGCTGGAACCCCAAGATGGCCGAATATATCTTCACCGAAAGAAACGGCATCTACATCATCGACCTGCAGAAGACCATCAAGAAGTTCGAAGAAGCTTACATGTTTGTTCGTGAAACTGCTCAGGACGGCGGTTCTATCCTGTTTGTTGGTACCAAGAAGCAGGCTGCCGATGCTATCCGTGAAGAAGCAGAACGCTGCGGCATGTTCTTCGTAAACGTACGTTGGCTGGGCGGTATGCTGACCAACTACAAGACCATCAAGATGTCTATCGAAAGACTGCGTTCCCTGGAAAAGATGCAGGAAGACGGTACCTTCGATATGCTGCCCAAGAAGGAAGTTGCAGCTCTGCAGAAAGAAATGTTCAACCTGGAAAAGAACCTGGGCGGTATCAAGAACATGAAGGGTCTGCCCGCAGCCGTATTCATTGTTGACCCCCGCAAGGAACACAACGCTGTTCTGGAAGCAAAGAAGCTGGGTATCCCGGTTGTTGCTATCGTTGACACCAACTGTGACCCCGATGACGCTGATTACATCATCCCCGGCAATGACGACGCTATCCGTGCAATCCGCCTGATCTCTTCCGTAATCGCTGATGCAGTTCTGGAAGGCAAGCAGGGCGAACAGCTGAACGAAGCTGAAGCAGAAATCACTGCCGCTGAAGCTGAAGAAGACGCAGAACCCGCAAAGTTCTAATCGAAAATAACGGATAAATTACTCGAAATACGGAGGATTATACAATGGCTGCTATTACTGCTAAGATGGTAAATGACCTGAGAGCCAAGACCGGTGTCGGCATGATGGACTGCAAGAAGGCTCTCGTTGAAACTGACGGTAACTTTGACGAAGCTATCAAGATCCTGAGAGAAAAGGGTCTGGGCAAGGCTGATAAGAAGGCCAGCCGTATCGCTGCTGAAGGTGTTGTTGACATCATGGTTAAGGGTGATGTTGCCGCTATCATCGAAGTTAACGCTGAAACCGACTTCGTTGCCAAGAACGATACCTTCAAGGCATTCGTAAAGGGCATTCTGGAAGTAATCGTTGACAAGAAGCCTGCTGACGTTGAAGCTCTGAAGGCTCTGCCTTACGACGAAACCTTTGACACCGTTGAAGCCAAGCTGAAGGACATGATCTACACCATCGGTGAAAACATGAACATCCGCCGCTTCGAAATCGTTGAAGGCGTTACCAGCACCTATATCCACGGTTCCGGTATGGCCGGCGTTATCGTTAAGTTCAACGCTTGCCCCTGCCTGAAGGACAACGCTGACTTCGCTGAAATGGCAAAGAACGTTGCTCTGCAGATCGCCGCTGGTACTCCCCCCACATACGTTACCAGAGAAGAAGTTCCCGCTTCCGTTCTGGAAGAAGAAAAGCAGATCCTGATGGCTCAGATCAAGAACGACGAAGCCAACGCCAAGAAGCCCGATGCAATCATCGAAAAGATGGTTATGGGTCGTATCGGCAAGTTCTACGAAAGATCCTGCCTCGTTGACCAGGCTTACGTTAAGGACGACAGCATGACTGTTGGTAAGTACGTTGAATCTGTTGCCAAGGCTATCGGTCAGGAAATCTCTGTTAACAGCTTTATCCTCTTCGAAAGAGGCGAAGGTCTGGAAAAGAGAGAAGACAACTTCGCTGAAGAAATCGCCCAGCTTACCGGTAAGGCGTAAGCCTGGACGGTAATGCTGAGCTTACACGGTAAGGCGTAAGCCTGGACGGTAATGCTGAGCTTACACAGTAAGGCGTAAATCGTACGATTTCGTTGATCACTTAAACACAAAAATCAGAAAATCCCGTCATTTAGAAATAAGTGGCGGGTTTTTTTGAGGATTTACAGAAAAGATAAAGAAAAACTCTTTACAAAACACATTTTTTACGGTACAATATACTGTAATCATGCAGGAGGGTATGCGAATATGGAAAACTGCAAACCGGTATACAAAAGAGTTCTTCTGAAGCTTTCCGGCGAAGCGCTTGCGCTGAAGGAAATCTATGAAGAAAACGGAAAGAAAAAGGAAGAAGTCAAGGAAATTTTTGATCCTGACAAGCTGGTGGAAATTGCAGAAGTGGTAAAAAAATGCATCGATCTGGGTGTGCAGGTAGGTATCGTGATCGGTGCCGGCAATATCTGGCGCGGCAAGCTGGGTGAAGGTGTCACCAGAGCCAGAGCCGACCACATGGGTATGCTGGCAACTACCATCAACTGCCTCCGGTTCCAGGATGCACTGGAAAAGACCGGTCTGAACGCAAGAGTTATGTCCGCTGTTTCCATGCCCAACTTCGCAGAAATGTTCCACTATAAAACTGCTATTGAATACATGGAAAAGGGATGTCCTGTGATTTTTGCCGCCGGTACCGGAATTCCTTTTGTTTCCACAGATACCACTTCCGTTGTCAGAGCCGCAGAAATTCAGGCTGACATCATCCTGATGGCAAAAAGTGTGGATGGCGTATACGACCGTGACCCTGCCAAGGATCCCGAGAATGCTGTGAAATACAAGACACTTTCTTACGAGATCTGTCTGCAGAAAGATCTGAAGGCTACCGATACGGCTGCATCTGCCATTGCGGAAGAGCAGAAGATCGACAGCTACGTGTTC
>JAFZET010000189.1 GCA_017560565.1 Clostridia bacterium
CGCAGTGCTGTCCTGATGGACTGGAATACGGGAACAATTCTGTACGAAAAAAACAAGGACAAAGCCATGCCGCCTGCGTCCGTGACAAAGGTTATGACACTGCTTCTGGTGATGGAAGCGATTGACGGCGGAAATCTTTCCCTGGGAGACGAAGTGACTGTCAGTGAATATGCCGCTTCCATGGGGGGATCGCAGGTGTTTCTGGAAGCAGGCGAAACAATGCCGGTGGAAGAAATGCTGAAATGTGTCATTATTTCTTCCGCCAATGATGCTGCGGTTGCTCTGGCAGAAAAAACATACGGAAGTGAAGATGCATTTGTCGCCCGTATGAATGAGAGGGCAGCAGAACTGGGGATGAACAATACCCATTTTGAAAACGTGACCGGTCTGGATGATGATACCTCCAACCACATGACCAGTGCCTATGACATTGCTCTCATGTCCCGGGAACTGCTGAACCATCCGAAAATTCTGGAATACAGCGGTATCTGGATGGATACGATACGGGAGGGTGCTTTCGGTCTGACGAATACCAACAGACTGATCCGCTTCTATCAGGGTGCTACAGGTCTGAAGACAGGTTCTACTGCCAAAGCTGGTTTCTGTATCTCGGCGACTGCCAAACGGGATGATCTGCATCTGATTGCCGTCATTATGGGTTCCGACACAAGAGACACCCGTAATGCCGCCGCTCAGTCTCTTCTGGACTGGGGATTTGCCAATTATTCAGTATACACACACACGGGCGGTGAAGCAGGGGACACATCTGTCATCGGCGGAACCAAAGATATCTGCCGCGGATCCCTTTCTCCCTATACGGTTCTCCTGCCGAAAGGCAAACAGAAGCAGGTAACGGTAGAGTATCTGTTCCATGACAGGATTGCGGCGCCGGTTCATAAGGGGGACACCATTGGGTATGCCCGGTTTTATCTGGGAGAAGAGATGATCACTGAGATCCCGATACTATCTGAGGAGGAAATTCCGGAAATCGGTTTTGTGGAACTGCTCGGACGAATGTTTGGCATATATTTGTTGCAGTAAATGATAATTTTTCACAATTTTCCTATTGAAAAATTCTGTAAAATGTTGTATGATATAAGACACATGATATTCTTCTATTTCAGGATGGAAAAATATTTTCCCGGAATGGTTCCCGCCGCTGCCCTTCCGAGTATCCGTGCGGCGGAGAAACGAGGACAAATAAAGAAATGGCAGTACTTTGTAACGAAAAATATCTGACCGGATTTGTGTCAGGCAGTGAAGTAGAGAAGATTTCTCACCTGACCCGTGCCGCTTATGATGTGGTAAAGAACCGCAGCGGTGCCGGGAATGATTTCCTGGGCTGGGTTGATCTTCCGGTCAATTACGATAAGGATGAATTCGCACGGATCAAGGCTGCATCTGCGAAGATTCAGAAAATGTGCGATGTGTTCGTTGTAATCGGTATCGGCGGTTCCTACCTCGGTGCCCGTGCGGCGATCGAATTCGTGAAGTCCCCCCTTTACAATAATTTGAAAAAAGATACCCCCGATGTATACTTTGCGGGCAACAGCATCAGCGCATCTGCTCTGTCTGATGTTCTCGCACTGTGCGAAGGCAAGGATGTCTGCATCAACGTTATCTCCAAGTCCGGTACCACTACGGAACCCGCTGTCACTTTCCGTATTTTCCGTGAACTGCTGGAAAAGAAATACGGTGAAGAAGGTGCCAGAGAACGTATCTTTGTTACTACCGACAAGGCAAGAGGCAAGCTGAAAGAATTCTCTACGGAAAAGGGTTATGAAACCTTTGTGGTTCCGGATGACATCGGCGGTCGATATTCTGTTCTCACCGCTGTTGGTCTGCTTCCCATCGCCGTTGCCGGAATTGATATTGACAGCATGATGGAAGGGGCTGCAGTTGCCAGAGAGAATCTGAACAACAATGATATCGCA
>JAFZET010000190.1 GCA_017560565.1 Clostridia bacterium
CCCGGCAGCTACGAAGGTACTGTATATTTCGACAGCACATACATTGCCGCTCAGCAGCCTGCAGAATGATCAGCAGGATTTCTGACATCCTGTAAGAGAGACATACCATGAAATCAGTCCGGCGTACCATTTCTGTTTTTCTTGCCTGTCTGCTGGTCTGCAGTCTGTGTATGGTCATCTTTGCGGAAGAACAGCAGAGCGGCAGTACCATGCTGATTACCAATGTTCCGGCGCTCGTTTCCTTTGCGGCAAACGGCGGCAGCGGCAATATGGAGGTGGTTTCTGTGGCTGTCGGAACAGAATATACCCTCCCCGGATGCAGCTTTACAGCTCCGGTCGGTATGACTTTCCAGCATTGGAAGATTGATGGTAAAACATATTCGCCCGGCAGAACGATTACGGTAAATTCCCATGTAACCGTTACAGCCGTATGGAGAAGAACCAGTCCGGGCGAAACAACCGTGCGGAAGCTGATTCAGAGGGTTATCCGGATCATCAGAGATCTTTTTTCCCGCAGGTATTGAATCGATGGAACAGCTTTCGGGGATTGTATAAAGCAGCCGCCGTAAAAACACGGAGTTCCCCTCTGCCAAATTGCACACAATCGAAAATGGGCGTGCCGCATTTACGTTTTAGAATGTATATTGCGGTACGCCTTTTTTGCAGCATCCCCTTTTTGCACTCATATCGGTGCTGTTGTGAAATTTCGTAAACATTTCAGGGGAATGTGAACTTGGTGTAAAAACGCTTGAAAAATATGTTAAATGGAGGGGGAAAATGAACAGCTTTTTGGGAAAGAGCTGTTGACTTTCCCGGGGTCTTCCTATATAATGTAGGCATATCTATTCATTATATCAGGAGTATTTTCATGAAAAAGAAGATTCTTGTCTTCCTGCTGGCGGGTCTGCTTCTGCTGCAGAGCACAGCCTGCGGCGGCGGAGAAACGGCAGAAACCACCGGTACTGCAGTGGAGCCGGCACAGACCGAAGCTGTGGAAACGGAAGCGGAAACCACCCCTCTGGAGGCTTTGGGTGAGGCGGACTTCGGCGGCAGGACGTTCACCATTCTGGATGCCAACGACCATACCTATATGCATATCAATATCCATGTGGGCGAAACCACCGGGGAAGTCATCAACGATGCCATCTACAACCGGGACCAGATGATCGCAGACAACTACAACACCATCATTGCTTATGACCAGACCACCTCCGCCAAGCCTGGTACCACTGCTTTCCAGAACAACGTGACTGCCGGAGACGAAACCTACAGCATGATCATCAGCATCGCCCTGGGCAGCGGTGTCGCTTCTCTGGGCAATGCGGGCGTTCTGTATAACCTGAACAACCTGTCCTCCGGGGAAGACGCCAATTGGAGAAACCCCTGGTGGAGTGCCCTGATGTACGACACCATGCAGCTGGAAGGCAAGTATCTGTATACCACGGGGGATATCGCCCCTTCCGTATATCAGGCACCCTTCTGCCTGTTCTATAATGTGGATATGGGTCTGGATTACGGCTACGATGCCGCCGATCTGTACCAGATGGTCAACGACGGCAAATGGACGTATACGGAACTGTTCGCCATGACCAAGGATATGAACGCCGACCTGAACGGTGACAATGCCTATACCCATGCGGACGACTTTGCCGGTGTCATCATCCAGAAGGGGAAGGATACTATCAACGCTCTGTTCTCCTCCTGCGGCATCAAAATGTCCGAAATCGACGGGGACGGCAATCTGGTTGTGAATCTGAACAACGAGTTCACCATCACTGTGGCGGAACTGATGCATACCCTGTATAACCCCACCTTTGAATATGAGGACAACAAGGATCCCACACACCGGATGTTCCCGGAAGCCAGAGGTCTGTTCCTGATCCATAAGGTGGAAACCGCTACCGCCGCCCTGCGGGAAATGGAAGACGACTTTGCCATCCTGCCCATGCCCAAGTATAACGAAGCGCAGGATGGCTACAAGCACCTGATCAGCGGCTGGGTAGCCTGTTTTATCGGTCTGCCCAAGAATCTGAGCGATACGGAATTCTACGGATTCATTACGGAAGCCCTGGCAAGAGCCTCCTATACCATGATCCGTCCCGCCGCTTTTGAAACCACCCTGAAGGGCAAGACCGCCAGAGATGCGGAAAGCCTCGCCATGCTGGATATCATCTTCGACTCCCTGTATCTGGATTTCAACTGTCTGAACGACTTTGGCAGCGTCTGTGATAAGGTTGCCACCAACGTCATCGCCGGCAGTCCCATCGCCTCCGCACTTGCTTCCACGGAAAAGGCGGTGCAGAGTGCCATCGATAAGATTGTCAAGGTATACAGCCAGGACTGATGCACAGAAAATAAAAAATGGGTCTGTTCACGCAGGCCCATTTCTGTATCTCCGGGATATTTTACCGGATAAAATTTGTCCGTATGCCGTATTCGTTATCCGGCTTTTCGATACCTGCAGCTTTTCCGGCTTCGATGCAGGAGAGCAGCCATGCCATGTTCCGCCCCAGATTCCGCATGACCTGCAGCCCTTCTTTGTCCTCCACAACCTGTTCTGCGGCGGTGCCGTGAACCATGTTCCAGTAGGAGGAGGCCACGATGGGCATTTCGGTGATGGTGAAATAGTTTTCGATGTCGTGGAGAGCGGTGGTGGTGCCTGCCCGTCTGGCGGATACCACAGCTGCCGCCGGTTTGTGCCGCATATAGGCAGATGCCGAGAAGAACAGCCGGTCCATGAGAGCCATCAGAGAACCGTTGGGGCTGGCGTAGTATACGGGTGAGCCGAATACAAAGCCGTCCGCTGTCTTTGCTTCTTCGGCAATTTCGTTTACAATGCCGCCGAATACGCAGCCTTTTCCGTTTTTGCAGCCGCCGCAGGCTGTGCAGCCACGGATATCTTCTTTGCCGATGGATAGGATTTTCGTTTCCACCCCGGCTTTTTCCAGGGTACGTGCCACTTCGGTGAGAGCAGTATAGGTGCAGCCGTTTTCATGGGGACTGCCGTTTATGAGAAGAACTTTCATGGTGAATTACCTCCGTTTGTTTGTGTTGGGAACGAATCACAGGTTCTGCAGGGTGTGTTCACACCATGTCAGAAGATAGGCGAGATCGTCTGCGGTTCCATGACCGTCTGTACGGCAGCGGCAGAGCATTTCCCACACGGCGGAATCCTCTCCGGTGAGCATCTTCGCCAGTGCCGTCCGATTTTCCGGAAATGTATTGTTCCGGTACAGAAGCAGGCTCTGCAGCAGAAAAAATACCGGCTTGTGCAGATCCGCCAGTGCGGAAAGAGAACATTCCGGGGAACTGTGGATGTACCGGTGTGTGATCTCGTGATACAGATTGCCAAGTCCCGTCTGCAGGAAGAGCTTCAGATCGTATTCGGTGTACGGCGGAACAAAATCCACAAGAGAACCGTAATAGTCTCTGGTGCCGCGGAGCAGTCCGGGGATCTCCTGGGGGTTCCAGTGCGCCATATCTGCCCGGCTGCAGAGAAAGCCGCAGGACAGTTCTTCATTTCCCGCCGCCTGCAGCACGGTACGGTATCTTTCCAGAAGGGGCAGGCTGACCTCCTCCAGGATCACCATTACATCAATATCGCTCTTTTCGGTGGCCTCGCCCCGGAGATAACTGCCCTGAAGTCCCACATACAGCAGATCTTTGCCGAATGCCTGCCGCAGCAGATCCACCATGCCAGTCATATAGGGTTCTATGGAGATCATTACAATCCCTCCTTTGTCAGAAATGTTTTCATAGTATACCACATTTTTCCCCGCAATGCAACCCAAACCGATTGACGAAGGGAGGTTTTTGTGGTATACTTACCCCAAGATTCCAACCCGTAAAGGATGACTGCCATGATCTTCACTCTGATTCTACTGTTCATGATCGCCATTTATACCTGTCAGTCCCTGGCCTGCAGCCGGTTCGGCAAGTATTATCCCGGTGATCCCGCCAAAACTTCGTCCGTGTTTTCCGTTCTGTACGGCGGTGTGTGTATGGTGTTCACCCTGGTGTTCACTGCCTGTACCGGCGGTTTTCCCATTCCCCTGTCCCTGACCACTGTGCTTTTCGGTGTGGCAAACGGGATCGTGCTGAC
>JAFZET010000191.1 GCA_017560565.1 Clostridia bacterium
AACCGTTCTTGTTGGCGGTTACGGAAACGGAAGCCTTGCCCCGTTCCAGAGGCCAGTTGTTGGCAAATTCCTGCGGAGAGGGCAGTTCTTCAGACTTGGAGTAGTAGTAGTACAGAGTACCGGTTACATTGGTCTTGAATTCAATGGTACCGATGGTGGTTACCTTGGGTTCCACATCGAAGCCGTTGGAGCCGGCTGCAACCACAACGGGCTTGAAATACTGACCGTTTGCGGTTTCCAGCACTACGGCTACATAAGGATAGCTGCTGAGATACTGTTCCTTCAGAGTGATGTAGCCGGTACGTCCGGTGTTGGTAATGCCGGTACCGCGCATACTTGCGGAAGCGGCTTTGTAACCGTTCTGGAACTGGGCAGCGGTGAGATCCTTGCCGTCATCGGTGTAGTAATAGTAAACTGTGCCGGAAGCAGATGTCTTGTAGACGATATCTTCCCCGTCGAAGTAGGGATCGATTTCAAAACCGGTACCGGAGGAGGTGATATTGTCGATGATGATGGGGGCATAAGCACGGCTGTCGGTTACCAGCTGGATTACCACATAGTCGTAGTTCTTTGCAGTGCTGGAAGCAACGGTAGGCTGTGTATAAACCTTGCCGCTCTGTACGGCAAAGCTGTTCTTATAGTTGGCGGCACTGTAGGCTGCGTCAAATTCAGCAGAGGTAGGGGCGTTGTACTGATTGGTGAAGTAGTAGTGAACACGGCCTGTAGCGTCGGGCATGACATTCAGGCAGTATTTTCCGCTTTCTTCGGTGATGAAGGGAATGGTGATGAAGGAAGCCTGATCATCGGAGGTGCCGGTGTAGGGTTTGCTTGCAAAGTTGGCGGTCAGACCGGATGCAACGAAAAATTCATCGGGCATCATGGTGGAAACAAAACCGGCTGCATATACGGAGAGAGAGCCGATAGCACCGTCGCCTGTTACCTTCACGTTCTTGGCACCGGTGTTTACAGTCATGGAAGACACACGGGAGCCGGTGGAAGCAGCCAGAGAAATCTTGCTGTCCAGCGTAAGGGAGGTAACCTTACTGCTGCCGGTCAGGGACACGGTGATTTCGGGAGCAATGGAGTCCACGGTCATTTCATTG
Source organism: Clostridia bacterium (assembly GCA_017560565.1). Classification (GTDB taxonomy): domain Bacteria; phylum Bacillota; class Clostridia; order Oscillospirales; family CAG-272; genus UMGS1696. Next base: position 1,104 of record JAFZET010000191.1, read on the forward strand.
ACGGTGCACTTGTCCAGCGTAACATTGGAAGCACCGCGGATTTCCAGCGTGCCGGGGATGGTACAGCCGGTCAGGGTTACAGCATTCCCGGAAGCCCCTTCGGTTACGATCACACGGCCGCCCAGCGTCAGACCGGAAACGGTTACGCCGCCTCTGGTGATGACTGCGTTGGTGTCAGCGGAACCGGCATCCTTGGAGTAGGCACTGGTGTTGTAGATGGCACCGGCAGCACGGTACAGAATGGTCAGAGCTTCCGCACGGGTCAGGGTGTTCTTGGGACGGAAGGTGTATGTACCGTTGTTTTCCTTATACCCGTTGATCAGACCTGCCTGTACGGCGATCATAACGGGATCCCGGAAATTAGAGCTGATGGAATTGTAGTCAGTGAACTGGGTGGAGGACGCCTTGGGTGCATCCAACAGACCCAGGTAGCGAACCAGCAGGGTGGTGGCTTCTTCTCTGGTCAGCTGACCGTTGGGGGATACGCTGGTACCGTAGTTCAGCAGGTAGCCCTGTGCGGCGGCTTTGGAGAAGTAGGTGTGGAACCAGTCGCTGGTCTTTACGTCACTGTAGTTGATGGGAGCGGTGGAAGTCAGACCGAAGGTTTCATCCAGCATCTTGACAAATTCCGCTCTGGTTACGGTACCGTCCGGCTTGAAGGTGTAGGTGCCGTTGGACTGCTTGTAACCGTTGAGTACTTCTTTGCTTACCAGATATTCAATCTGGGATTTTGCCCAGTGACCGGATGTGTCGGTAAATGCTACGTTGGCAGCACCGACGGTCACGATCGTGGACAGGATCATCAGACCTGCCAGTACGGCAGAGATGACCGATTTCCATGTTTTCATAGATACCTCCAGAAAATAGTGTGCAATGTTTGTCTTTATTATAACATATCCGGTTGGATTATCAAGGGCGGGAACATACTTTTTTATGAGGAAATTGTTACCATTCCGAAAACCTTCATCCGGCATACGTATCATAAGACGCCGCCGGAGCGGAAAAGTTCCCTCTCCGGACAAAATTTTTCAGTTTTGGTAAGTTTGCCCTCAGTCCTGGCTTCTTTCTGCCAGCAGATTGTGGTATTTCTGATAGAAGCTTTCGAAATACCCGCCGTCCATGGCGTCACGGATTTTCTGCATCAGGTCGTTGTAGAAGTACAGGTTGTGCAGCACAGCCAGCCGCATTCCCAGCATTTCCTTTGCCTTGATCAGATGACGGATGTAGGAGCGGGAGTGCAGACGGCAGGCAGGACAGCCGCAGTTTTCATCAATGGGGCGGGGATCGTCAAAGTATTTTTCGTTCAAAAGGTTCATCTTGCCGTGCCAGGTGAACAGATTGCCGTGGCGGGCGTTCCGGGAAGGCATGACGCAGTCGAAGAAGTCCACGCCCCGGTGTACCCCTTCCAGGATGTTCTGGGGCGTACCCACACCCATCAGGTAACGGGGCTTGTCCTCGGGCATATAGGGCTCCACAGCCTCGATGATCCGGTACATTTCTTCGGCTTCTTCCCCGACAGCCAGACCGCCGATGGCATAGCCGGGCAGGTCGAATTCCCGGATCTGTTCCATGTGGCGGATTCGCAGGTCTTCGTAGGTGGAACCCTGGTTGATGCCGAACAGCATCTGCTGGGGATTGACCGCATTGCCGCTTTCGTTCAGACGGCGCATCTCTTCCTTGCAGCGCAGGAGCCAGCGGGTGGTACGGTCGCAGGAGTTTTTGGTGTAGTGGTATTCGGCGGGGTTTTCAATGCATTCGTCAAAAGCCATGGCGATGGTGGAACCAAGGTGAGACTGGATCCGCATGGATTCTTCCGGTCCCATGAAGATGCGCTTGCCGTCGATGTGGGAGTTGAAATATACCCCCTCTTCCTTGATCTTGCGAAGCCCTGCCAGGGAGAACACCTGGAATCCGCCGCTGTCGGTGAGGATGGGACCGTTCCAGCCGGTGAATTTCTGCAGACCGCCCATTTTGTCCACCAGTGCGTCTCCGGGATGGATGTGGAGATGGTAGGTGTTGGACAGCATGACCTGACAGTTTACATCTCTCAGGTCTTCCGCTGCGATACCGCCTTTGATGGCGCCGCAGGTTGCTACATTCATGAACACCGGGGTTTCGATGGTGCCGTGGGGGGTAATGAACCGACCCCGGCGTGCCTTGGATTCTTCTTCTTTCTTGATGAGTATGAACATGATCTGTTTTCCTTTTTATATATTTATATACACAGTTCAGACAAGTCTGGCAAACTGCCTCTCAATGGAGGATTTTTTGATTTCAAAAGCTACAGGGCGACCGTGGGGACAGGTTCGGATGACCGATGCCCCCTCCTTTTCCGGTTTGACAAGAAGGCGGTCGCAGATCCAGCGCAGGTGTACCATATCATACACCCGTCCTCCCTTGATGGCGGCTTTGCAGGAGGCCTGCCAGAGCTTGGTTTCAAAATAGGCAGCAGAGGCGGATTCCACAGTGGCGGTGGTGTCGGCAAGGCGGGTGATCAGATCGCCGAAAAGGGCGGCGCCTTCCGTTTGGGTAAGCAGATCCGGCATCTGGGTCAGCTGGAGGGAGGTGGTGGACAGAGAAGCGGGCGTGCTTTCCCAGGCATATCCCAGCGCACGGAGACTGGCTGCATATTCCTCCAGCACAGCCGCCTCCGACTGGAGCAGGGTAACGGGATAGGGTGCCATGAGCAGCTGCCCGGCGTGTTCTCTCTCCCGCATCCGGCGGCACAGTTCATCAAAGATGATCCGTTCATGGGCGGCATGCTTGTCGATCATCAGGATCCGGTCTTCCAGCTGGACAAGGATGTAGGTGTTGAAAGCTTCCCCAAGGATCAGATACTCCGGCGCATCGTAAGGTTCGGGCGTGTATTCTTCTTCCGCAGATGAGGATGACTCAGATGGGGCTGAGGATGACGCAGATGCAGCGGACGACAGCGCAGAGGCAGGCGGAACATCCGGCAGGGAAATCTGTGCATCCGGTGCGAAAACAGGCTCTGCGGAGGCGGGTTCTTCCGGCGGCGGTGCCTCATCAGGGATCGGAATCCCGCCTGCAGGAATCCCGTCTGCTGCGGCGGGAATATCTTCCGGCATAAAGGGCGGCACGAAGGGGATCTCCTCATCCGGGGGCATTTCTTCCGACGGCGGTTCCAGGGGAGGCAGGGCTGTCTCCATTTCCGGCGGCGGCTGCGGCACATCTTCTTCGGGTACCTTCTCTTCCGGTTCATTCATGGACGGCGGAATGGAGTGCAGTGCTTCCCGCCAGCTGTGCCAGTCTGCACCTTTGGTTCCTTTACCGGCGGCAGGTGCGGCGGTTTCCGGTGCGGCGGCGGTCTGCCCCAGACGGATCTGCTCCGGTCGTTTTTTCGGACCGTCCTGGGGGACAAAGGCATTGATCAGCCTGCGCGCTTCCTCACCGGTGTTCCAGAAATTTCCGGAACCGGATTTCTGCGGTTCAGGCTTGACGGCACCTGTCTTTTCTGCCGGAGCAACGGTCAGCTCGGGACGGCTGGCGGCAGCTTCCAGGGCGGTCAGGACAGCGTAATATACAGCGTCAAAGACGATTTTTTCGTTGGTGAATTTGACTTCCAGCTTGGTGGGGTGTACGTTTACATCCACAGCTCCCGGCGCAATCTCAATGTGTAGTACGCAGACCGGGAACTTGTCGTGGGGGATCTTTGAGGTATACGCCTGCTCCACGGCGGCACCCATGGTACGGCTTTTGACATACCGGCCATTGATGAAGAAGTTTTCCAGATTCCGGTTGGGGCGGTACAGATCCGGCTCGGACACATATCCCCAGACCCGGATCCCGTCTTCCGTCCGGTCAGTCCACAGGGAACGTCTGGCAATTTCCCTGCCGAAAAGGGCATACATGGTATCGGACAGCTCCCCGTTTCCGGCGGTACGGAATTTTACCTCGCCGTCGCTGATGTATTTCAGAGCAATATCCGGGTGGGACAGGGCGATCTTTTCCACCACAGCGGCACAGGCAACGGCTTCCGTTGCGTCTTTTTTCAGGAATTTCCGGCGGGCGGGCACATTGTAGAACAGGTCTTCCACAACAATGGTGGTACCGGCAGGACAGCCCGCTTCTGTGTGGGAGAGGATCTCTCCGCCGTGGCATTCCAGTACGGCTCCCATGGCGGCATCCCGTTCCTTGGACAGGATCCGCACCCTGGCAACGGAGGAAATGGCGGCCAGCGCTTCCCCTCGGAACCCGAGAGTGGCGATGCCGTCCAGATCGGCTGCCGTGCGGATCTTGCTGGTGGCGTGCCGCTGGAGTGCGGTTGGCAGGTCTTCCGGTGCCATACCGCATCCGTTGTCGGTGACACGGATAAACCGTACGCCCCCATTCTGGATCTCTATAGTGATCTGGTTTCCGCCGGCATCAATGGCATTTTCCAAAAGCTCCTTGATGACGGAGGAAGGACGATCCACCACCTCACCGGCGGCGATCAGATTGGCTACCGCAAAAGGCAGCACCTGGATAGACGGCATTTCGGCAGCCCTCCTTTTTAGTTATAAATACTGTTGCAGGACACACTGTTTCCGTAAAGTCCGGACTTACAGCAGCTTCTTCCATTCATACAGCAGATTCAGTGCCTCAATGGGCGTCAGCGTGTTCACATCGGTATTCTGCAGCTTTTCCCGGATGGAATCTGCGGCCACATCTGCAAAGGAAAGGGTTTCCGGAATCTCCGGCTCCGTCCGGCGTTTTTTTACAGGCTTTTCCGATACGTGCCCTTCCGTTTCCAGTTCCTTCAGAATCTCTTTGGCACGTCTTGTCACTTCCCCCGGCACACCTGCCAGTCTGGCAACTTCGATCCCATAGCTGTCGTCTGTGGGACCTTTCACGATCTTGCGCAGGAATGTGATATCCTCTCCCCGCTTTTTGGCGGCTACATGGCAGTTCACAACCCCCGGCAGGGTATCTTCCAGAGCGGTCAGCTCATGGTAATGGGTGGCGAACATGGTTCTGGCGCCGATCTTTTTCCCGGCTGTATATTCCGCTACGGCACGGGCGATGCTCATGCCGTCGTAGGTACTGGTGCCCCGACCGATTTCGTCATAGATGATAAAGGAGCGGTCGGTGGCGTTGTTCAGGATGTACGCCACTTCCTTCATTTCCAGCATGAAGGTGGACTGCCCCGAGGCCAGATCGTCCGATGCGCCCACACGGGTGAACAGCTTGTCCACGACACCGATGCTGGCTTCCTTGGCAGGCACAAAGGATCCAATCTGCGCCATCAGCACGATCAGCGCCGTCTGCCGCATATAGGTGGATTTCCCAGCCATATTGGGACCGGTGATCAGCATGAGCCGGTGTGTGGAGGTATTCAGATATGCATCATTGGGGACAAAGTATGAGTCGGACACAAACTGTTCCACCACCGGATGACGTCCTTCGGTGATGTTGATGCTGTTGTCGTAGGAGACATAGGGGCAGACATACTGGTTCTGTGCCGCCACTTCCGCCAGAGACAGATATACGTCCAGGCGCGCCAGAGCATCGGCGGTTTTGCGGATCCGGTCTGCCTGCGCTCCCACTGCATCCCGCAGTGCCGCAAACAGCTCGTATTCCAGACTTTTCAGTTTATCTTCCGCCCCGAGGATGGTGGCTTCCATGTCCTTCAGCTCATCGGTGATATACCGTTCCTTGTCGGACAGGGTCTGCTTCCGGACGTATCCCTCCGGTGCCTGACCTGCGGCGGAACGGGGAAGCTCTATGTAATACCCGAAGACCCGGTTGTAGCCGATCTTCAGACTCTTGATGCCGGTTTTTTCCTTTTCGGACTGCTCGGTCTCCCGGATCCAGTCCTTGCCGTTGGTCATAATGTACCGGAGCCGGTCTACGTCTTCATTGAAACCGTCCCGGATCATGCCTCCTTCTCTGACCATAAAGGGCGGGTTTTCCACAAGGGCGGCATCGATCTGTTCGTACACATCCTGCAGGGGATCCATATCGTTGTAGATGATGTCCAGCTCTCCGATACGGGCGTTTTCATCACTGTCCAGAAGCTGGCGCAGACCGGGCAGAACGGACAGGGTCTGGGCGATGGCACGCAGATCTCTGCCCCCAGCCGTACCGTAGGTCACTTTGGTGATCAGCCGTTCCAGATCCAGTACGGAGTGAAGTGCTTCCCTGACCTCTTCCCGGAGCATGAAGTTATTGACCAGAACCTCCACGGCCTGCTGCCGTTCCATGATGTGGACGGTGTTGGTCAGAGGATGTTCCAGCCGGTGCTTCAGCATACGGGCACCCATGGAGGTTTCCGTCTTATCCAGCACCCACAGCAGGGAACCTTTTCTTTCTTTGGTCAGCATGGTTTCGCACAGCTCCAGATTCCGCCGAGTGGACAGATCCATCTCCAGAAAGTGGCTGGCGTCATAGAAATGCAGATCCCGGATATTGGGTACCTGCTGCATCTGGGTCTCTTCCACGTAGCGCAGGGCGGCGCCCACGGCGATCTTGGCACACCGGGGCTTCCCGTCCGCTGCGGAATCTCCGAACTGCTTTTCTGTCCGGGCGATGGCTTCGTCTTCCGTGAAGTACAGGGGAACCCCTTCGGAAACCAGAGCGCCAGTCCGTTCCCGGCAGTAGGAAGCCAGCTTGGGCAGGGTACGCAGGGGCACATTCACCAGAATCTCCCGGGGATTGTAGGTGGAAAGTTCCCCCACAATGGCGTCCTCTCCCCCCTGCAGACGGAAGGAGGTGGCGCAGAGAAAGGCTGTGGAAATATCCGCAAAGCAGACACCCACCGCATCCCCCTCCACGTATAGTGCGGCAAGATAGTTGTTTGTTTTTTCGTTCAGCAGATCCGTTTCGATCAGGGTACCCGGAGTGATGATCCGCACCACTTCCCGGCGCACCAGATTTTTGGCAGACTTTGGGTCTTCCACCTGTTCGCAGATGGCAACCTTGTAGCCTTTTTCGATCAGACGACCGATGTAGGGTTCACAGGAGTGGTAGGGAACGCCGCACATGGGAGCACGGTTTCCCTCGCCGCAGTCACGGGCGGTCAGCGTCAGCTCCAGCTCTGCCGAAACCAGCTGCGCATCCTCAAAGAACATTTCGTAAAAGTCACCCAGCCGGTAGAACAGGATGTATCCATTGTATTGATCCTTGATCTCGAAATACTGCTGCATCATGGGGGTCATGGAGTGAAACCTCGCTTTTTGATGTGATGGTAATGATCCATCCGCATTCCCTGAGAGGCAAAAGCTTGTCCCCCGGGGAACGGGGATGGGAAAGAAAACAGAGGGGGAGCCCATTCCGGTGCCGGAAACAGATTCCCCCGCTGTGAGTAAGGTCGAAAAATCAGCCGCCGCAGCTGCATCCGCCGCCGCAGGAAGAACAGTCGTGGTTGCAGGGTCTCTGACCGGTGATTACAAACTGCAGCTCACCATATACTTCGTTGGTCAGGGCGTCAAAGGATTCCTTGGCAGCAACATAAGCGGTGTATACGGGATGACCGGTGATCTGGTCGTACAGGGCGTCGATCCGTTCCTGGATGGCGTCACGCATGTCCACAACGGATTCGTCTTCATCGGAACCGTGGGTCTTGCCGTACAGGTCGGAGAGCACATTCTGCTGGGTGTTGTATTCGGCGATCAGACCGTTCAGCTCTTCGCTGTGTTCGTAGGCGTCAATGGCTTCCTTGATGGCAGCATTGCGGGGATCGGCCTTGATCAGTTCGCCCAGTGCGGCGATGGCTTCTTTCATAGCGGGGGTAAGAGTTTCCATGGTTATTTCTCCTGTTTATTTATTTTTATTGGTCTAATAATGGGGAAAGGGCAGATGTTCGCTTTGCAGAAACTGTATAATTCTTAATTAACAAGCGTGCCTTCCAGTGTAAAGGGGGTGATCCGCTCGATCTTCACATGGACGAACTGTCCGACAAGGGCAGGATCGCCCGGGAAGTGTACCGGACGTACCGGGTCGCCTCTGCCGGTGAGCATGGCGGAATCGGTTTTGCTGATCCCTTCCACCAGCACCCGCAGGGTCTTGTCCAGAAAACGCTCATTTCTGCGGAGAGAAATCTCGTTTTGCAGTGCCAGCAGTCTCTCGAACCGGGCGGTGGAAACTTCATGGGGCACCTGATCCTCCATTTCTGCGGCGGGCGTTCCGGGACGGGGTGAGTAGATGAATGAGAAGATCATGTCGTATTCTACATACCGGAGCATATCCAGCGTGGCTTCAAAATCTTCTTCCGTTTCACCGGGGAAGCCCACAATGATGTCGGAGGTAATGCTGATATCGGGCACAGCCGCCTTCATGCGGTCGATCAGGGACTTGTAATGGGCGGATGTGTATTTCCGGTTCATCCGGCAGAGAATTTCGTCAGAGCCGGACTGCACGGGCAGATGGAAATGGCGTGCCGCTTTGGGACAGTCTGCCAGAGCCGCAATGAGCCGGTCGGAGGCATCCTTGGGATGGGAGGTCATAAACCGGAGCCGGAAATCTCCGTCCAGTGCGCATACAGCCCGCATCACATCAGCAAAATCCGCACCCTCACCGTCCGAGGTCAGATCCTTCCCGTAGGAGTTGACGTTCTGTCCCAGCAGAGTGATGTCCTTTGCCCCGTCGGCGATGAGCATTTTCGCTTCCGCAAGAATATCTTCCATCCGACGGCTTCTTTCTCTGCCTCTGACATGGGGCACAATGCAGTAGGAACAGAAATTGTTGCAGCCGTACATGACGGACAGCCATGCCATGTGCTTTGAGGTACGATCCAGCGGCAGACCTTCGGCAATCTCAAAGACATCGCTGTGAATGAACTGCCGTTTGCCGCCTGTCAGTGCGTTTTCCACCAGAGAGGGCAGAAGATGCACCGCACCGGTGTCGAAGGTGAAGGATACATAAGGGTAGCTTCCCTTCAGTTTGTCCGCACGGTGCTTTTGGGTGACCATGCATCCGCCCACACCTACCAGCAGACCGGGGTTTTTCTCCCGGATATGCTTGCAGGAACCAATGATGGACAGTGCCTTTTTTTCGGCGTGTTCCCGGATGGCGCAGGTGTTCACCAGAATCAGATCTGCCTTTTCCATGTCTTCCGTCCGGCGGTAGCCCATGGAGACACAGAGTCCGCCCAGCCGTTCACTGTCCGCTTCGTTCTGCTGACAGCCGAAGGTCAGGATGTAGTACAGAGGGGCATCCGTGCCGGTTTTTCCCTCTGCGGCGAACCGGAGCCGGATTCTGTCTGCGGCGGCAAGTTGATTCTGCACCGTTTCCGGCGGCAGGAATGCACCGGTTTTCTTTGTGTTGTTTGCTTCCATATACTTATCGTTTCCCGTATTTGTTATCTTAATTCGCAGCAAGGACATAGTTTTCCGCAGTGATCTCCAGCATACCGTCTTCCAGCAGCCCCGGCGTGGGGATGATCCGGTTGTCTTCCGTGATGAAGACTGCTTCAAACTGCACCTGTCCGCTTTCGTAGAAGGTCATGCCCTCCTCCAGCCCCATTACATACAGGGCAGTGGACAGAGCGTCTGCGGCAGAACCGTTCTGGGCATACACCGCCACACTGGACAGCCCGGTTTCTGCGGGGTATCCGGTTTCGGGATCCAGAATGTGGTGGTAGAGCTTGCCCTCTTCCCGGAAATACCGCTCATAATTGCCGGAGACGGATACGAAGCCGCTGGGGATATACATATAGCCTACCACTGTGCTTGTGTCGTGGGGATCCTTGATGCCGATCTGGAAGGGTGTACCGTTCGTTTTCTGACCGAACACACCAATGTTGCCGCCCATGGACACCAGTCCGTAGGGGATATCCGTGGAGGCAAGATGGGCAAGCACCTGCTGCAGGGCATAGCCTTTTCCCAGCCCCCCCAGGTCGATCTGCATGGCGGGATCGTTTTTGGTAACGGAATTCCCCTGGGAGGTGAGCTTGTCCGTACCCTTGTGGCTCAGGGCTTCGGCAATGGCGTCTTCATCGGGTACGGGACCGCCGCCGGAAACATTCCAAAGTTTTGTCAGTGCACCCAATGTGGGGTCATAGGCACCGCCGGTGAGAGCGTGCATCTGAAAAGCCGTGTTGAGAACGGTGAGCAGGGTTTCGTCCACTTCGATGTGGAGATATACTTCACGGTTCAGAGCGGAGAGTTCACTGGTTTCCTTATGGCAGGAGAGGATATTCTCCAGATCCGCCACGATGCGCTGCACATCGGCAGAAGCCTTGCCGAGGGTTTCGTTGTCCATGCCCTCAGCCGCCAGCCGCAGGGTGATCACGGTGTCCATGCCGGTAAAAACAGAGTCCGCATAGGTCTGTTCACTGCCGCAGGAGACAAGAGACAGGGCAAAAAGGACTGCCAGAAACAGCGCCAGCCGTCTATATACAGTTTTCATCAGATTCACCTACCGTTTTTCAGATTCGATATGTCCGTCCGCCGGAACAGAACATTGACCAGCCAGCCGGTGAGCGCACCGCAGACTATCCCCGCCAGCAGCAGACCGCCGCCGTAGACCGACAGGATGGACGTCCCCCAGCCGTACAGCAGACCGGCGCAGAACAGCTGTCCCCCATGGTGCGCAGAGGCTGAAAGAATGGAAATGCCGATAAAGCTCATGTACCGGCAAAGCCCGGTCAGCCGCAGGAGGCAGAGCATGAGAACCACCGCCAGTGTGCCGGAGAGGGAAAAGAGCAGGGATGTGCCGCTGCCGAAAAGAAGTCCCATGAGAAGACAGCGGGAAAACGCCACCGCTGCACCGTCCGGGAGTCCTACGCCGAAGCTGCAGCACAGCACCGCCAGATTGGCCAGTCCCAGCTTCAGTCCGGGTACGGGCAGAGGGGGCAGCAGGGATTCCAGAAAAGCCAGCATCAGGGCAGCCCCCAGATACATGGCGTCCGTTGTCAGTCGTTTTGCCGTCATGGTTTGCCTACCCCGCAATACAATCTTCCGCCGTCTCGCCGGGAATTCGGACGATTACATCTGCCGGAACGCAGACGATGATCTCCCCCGCATGGCGGATCACACCGGTTTTTTCACATACCCTGTCCGGGCAGCCCGCTTCTGTCACCGAGACGCCGCCGTCCGCTACTGTAACGGTCAGGAGGATCCCACGGCTTTCGATGGTCAGGACCTTCGGCTCGGAGAGGGGCAGTGTGACCTCCCCGCCGTCCCATGTGACAACGCAGCCAGAACCGGTCACCGCCCCCGGACGGATGAGCAGGCAGACTGCCAGCACCAGTATCAGCAAAACTGTGATCCCGTCCCACAGCGTGAACCGGAGCCTGGGCAGAAAAGTCCTGTTTCCATTTTGATTTACAAGCATACTCATACAGAATATATTATACCGTGAATACTGGCAAAAGTCAAGACATCCACTGTGGTTTTTCTGAAATTCCCACCAAAAAGATGGGAAACAAAAAGGGGTGGCTGCGGGATACAAAATGAAAGTTGACAGTCGTTAATGTGTGTGCTATAATGAAAACATAAAACAATGTGGATAAAGGCTGTACTGTGAAGAACTTTATTTCCAAATCGGCTTTGTTTCTGGTGTATATTTTCGGGGGATCCTATCTGGGGTTGCTGGCGTTTGTCATTCTGCAGTACCCTGTGAAAATGATCTTTGA
>JAFZET010000192.1 GCA_017560565.1 Clostridia bacterium
ATTAAAATTCTGTTGGCGCAGAAAAATGGCACAGCGGAAAAAACAGAGGCTTGCTATACAGTTTGCACAAAGTTATAAAATAAATTTCGGTAAAAAAACGCTTCCAAAATCGGATCGGATTTGGTACAATATAGCACAGGTAATAGAGGGTTCATACTGCGGTCTGCTGTGTGACAGCCCATATTCTTTCAAATTTTCAACGTGTAAATTATCCAAGGAGGATTTTTTGAATGGCTAGCTTATCCCTGAAACACATTTACAAGAAGTATCCCGGCGGCGTTACTGCCGTATCCGACTTCTGCCTGGAAATCAAGGACAAGGAATTCCTGATTCTGGTAGGTCCCTCCGGTTGTGGTAAGTCCACCACTCTGCGTATGATCGCCGGTCTGGAAGAAATCTCTGAAGGCGAACTGTTCATCGGCGATAAGCTGGTTAACGACGTAGCTCCCAAGGACAGAGACATTGCGATGGTATTCCAGAACTACGCTCTGTATCCTCACATGTCCGTGTTTGACAACATGGCATTCGGTCTGAAGCTGCGCAAGACTCCCAAGGAAGAAATCAAGCGCCGCGTTGAAGAAGCTGCCCGCGTTCTGGATATCACCCACCTGCTCGACAGAAAGCCGAAGGCTCTGTCCGGTGGTCAGAAGCAGCGTGTTGCTCTGGGTCGTGCAATCGTTCGTAACCCCAAGGTATTCCTTCTGGACGAACCTCTGTCCAACCTGGACGCCAAGCTCCGTGCAGCCATGAGAACTGAGCTGACCAAGATCCACCAGAGAGTTGGTACCACCTTCGTATACGTAACTCACGACCAGGTAGAAGCTATGACCATGGCTACCCGTATCGTAGTTATGAAGGACGGTCTGATTCAGCAGGTTGATACTCCTCAGAACCTGTACGATTCTCCCGTAAACCTGTTCGTTGCAGGCTTCATCGGTACTCCTCAGATGAACTTCATCAACTGTGTTCTGGACAAGAAGGGCGAAGATTACTACATCACCTTCGGTACCAACTCCCTGAAGCTGCCTGCTGAAAAGGCTGCTGATCCCGCTCTGAAGGATTACGTTGGTAAGGAAATCGTTGCCGGTGTTCGTCCCGAATGTATCCACGACGACCAGGCTTCTCTGAAGGCTATGTCCGACTCCGTAATCGAATGCGACGTAGAAGTTACCGAACTTATGGGTGCTGAAATCTATCTGTACCTGGTTTCCGAAGAAACTTCCATGACCGCTCGTGTATCCGCTCGTTCCACCACCCGTGCAGGCGATATCGTAAATGTTGCTATCGACATGACCAGAGTTCACCTGTTCGACAAGGACACCGAACGCTACATCATTCACTAATCCGCCGATTGGTACATACAAGCCCTGGAGTTTTCCGGGGCTTTTTTGTATACTGTAAACGATTGTATATGGTATGCATAAAATAAGTATACAACCGCAAGAACCATACGGTCAAAATATGGAGAAATCCTGTAAAATTACAGAAAATATGTAAAATCCTCTTGACGAATGGCCAGTGAATCTTTATAATAATATGTGTGTATATTCTTGAAAACGGCGGAGGTTTCTGTATGGGAAAACGGATGATGATTTGTTTGCTGGCTCTTTTCCTGAGCCTTTCGCTGGCTTTTTCCGTTTCCGCTGCATCCTATCAGGTGGGGGAAGTTCTGTATCATCAGGATTTCAGCCATCTTTCAGGAATGTCCACAAAGGTTACCGGTATCCACAAGGGAACCATCAGCTCACCTGATTCCATGCTCTGGCTGAACAACTGTGCCCTGTACATGATTACAAACGATGACCTGCGTACATACGCTCTGCTTCCGGAAATTCCGTGGACGGAATCCTATACCATTGAGTTTGATTTCTGGCTATGCGATCCCATCAGCACCAGAGGCTATCTTGCCTTCATGCTGACCTGCTGGGGGGAGGAGCCAACCAATATCACTTCCCTCGTGATCCGGGCAGACGGAACCATCGATGATTTTGGCACTCTCAGTCCTGAAATGACGGAGATCCTGCAGAAGCAGCAGGAAATGATCCATGTAACGATTCCCATCGAAAACGGGATCCTGTATGAAGTTACGCTGTCTGCCGGCGATACGGAATGTACCCTGCAGCGGGAATCCCTCCGGCGGATTTCGGAAGGCGGACGCGGCTTCTGTATCCGGAATACATCGGCGGCCATCGGGGAGATCTACATTGTCAATGGTACGGGGTACACTGCTAAAACGGGAGAATTTTCCGACAGCTCCTGGACGGACGATCCCTCCAATGCGGTCAGCGATGCAGCACCCCCCACCGGTGAGACAACATGGCTGCTTCTTTTTCCCTGCGTGACGGGGACAGCTGCGATTTGGGCAAAGCGCACGAAAAGACATTATTAAAACTGAACAAAACAACAAAAGAGCGGGTGTGATATCCAGAGCATATCCGCTTTTTTTCATGTTTTGAGAGAAAAACAGCAGTCCATTCCGGCGTTCACAGTTAATTAACAAATCGTATTTATATTCCTGTTGAATTGAAGACAGTAAAATGGTACTCTTTATACATGATTTAGCACTCTGGCACGAACAGTGCTAAATTGTACGGAGACGACAGATCAACCTCCGGAGCAAATCCGTAAACGGGGAGGTGTAAGAGGTTGAAAGAAGAATATATTGAACTGAGTGAACGAAAAAAACTGATCCTGAAAGCCATCATTGACTCCCATATTGAGAATGGCGAACCGGTGGGAAGCAAATTCCTGACTCAGAATAAGCAGATTGCCTATTCGTCTGCTACCATCCGCAACGAGATGGCGGAGTTGGAAGAAATGGGTCTTCTGGAACAGCCTCATACTTCAGCCGGACGGATTCCGTCAGAGCTTGGATACCGGTTTTATGTGGATTCCCTGGTGGAAAGATACAACCTGACCCAGAATGAGCTGGCTGAGCTGAAACGTCTGGTGCTGACCAAGCAGACCGAACTGGATACCATTCTTCAGAGTGCCATGCAGCTGGCGGCCAAGCTGACCAATTACACAGCCATGGCTCTGCGCCCCAGGATGCTGCGGATTACGGTAAACCGGTATGAGCTGATGCGGCTGGATGAATATACGCTGGTACTGATCATGGTGATCGGACAGACCATCAAAACCCGCCATGTGCGATCCCAGGTGCCGGTGCCGCCGGAAGCCGGGATACAGCTGGCAAAGGTGCTTAACGAGTGCGCAGCCGATAAAACAGCGGAAGAAATGACCATGCCTCTGCTGATGCACATGGAACGGCAGATGGGCGAATATGATTTTCTGGTTTCTCCGGTGATCAAGGGCGTATGCGAAACCATTACGGGCTTTGACGGCGGCGAGATTCGCTTCGAAGGTATCAATCACCTGCTGTCCTATCCGGAATATTACGATATGGACAGACTGAAGGAAATGCTGGCACTCTTTGAGCGGAAGGAAGATCTGGTGAAGATCCTTTCCGAGGAAGCCGGACAGATGGGTAGTGAGCAGGTACAGATCTTTATCGGACGGGAAAATCTGGTGAAGATCATGGACAATTCCACCCTGATTTTCAAGACCATCAAACGACACGGAACGCCGGTAGGGGCCATCGGTATCATCGGTCCTACCAGGATGGACTATAAACGGGTAATCGCCACC
>JAFZET010000025.1 GCA_017560565.1 Clostridia bacterium
ATTAACAAGCTCCGGATAAAAAATTTCCTGTGGATCCAAATGCAGTGTCCGGATCAGCGGGTACAGGATTTCCAGTTTGGGATTGCCCTTGTAGTTTTCGATGTTCAGGATGGTACGGCTATCCATATTAGCCTGTGCTGCCACTTCCCCTTGGGTCAGATTCAGTTTCCCACGGGCCCGTCTCACAGCATCGCCCAAAGACTGTGCATATTCTGACATTGCGATTCACCTCGCATATATTCTACAATACATTTTCATTTTTGTGAATCCACGGAGGTTCATCACTTTGGTGTATCGCAATACACGATGCATATCATTCTGAATGTGTATTGCAATACATATATTTCCACGCAATACGTTCGTCTATTGGAAAAATAGATGGGCGTATTTTGTTTATCTGACAAGCACCCGTATCACTGCCGCAGTCCGCCGCCTCTGTTTTGATTTACCCAACCATAAATCAAAATGGAGGAAAAATACATGGATAACAATTATCTGCCTGATGCAGATCCTCGCCCGAAGCGGCGGAGAGATAAAGACAATCCCTACGAGCTTTTCACCATAGGGATCGCAACGGATCATCCAAGATATTTTGTGAAGTTTACGGATGGACAAAACCAGAAACATTGTGAGGAAGTATCGAAGGAATTGTATGAGCTGCTGGACAGCTTTGCGTTAGAGGATGTGTCTTACATGAACGAATGTGACCGGCATCGAGTCAAAGAGATGATGTCTGAAAATATGATCCATCAATGCGCTGCAGAACCAGTGGAACCTTTACAGGAACAGATCGAAGTGGCCTATGATATAGAACGTTTGCATAAAGCGATTTCTATGCTGTCATCTGTCCAGCAGAGAAGGATACAAATGTACTATTTTGCGGATATGACTTATGAAGAAATTGCTGAAATGGAATGCTGTACAGCACCATCCGCCAGAGAATCCATAATTGGAGCGAGAAAAAAACTTATGAATATTTTGAAAAATATTCCATGAATACCCTTCTTTTTTCCTTTTTTGTGAGGTAGTAAATGAGGGCATATGAAATGCCTTCTCCGCACCAAACCGGTAACAGTTTAACTCCGGACGGTGTGCAGGCTCATTGAAAGTTGAATACTCCAGTCAGAACAACAATCTCTCCCGAAATAGCCGACCCGACGGATACGCCATGACCTGCCAAGCAGCGAGCGAACCCTACCCGCATCGGAAAAGCCGGACAGCTACCGGTTGGCCATGACAGCAGGAGAAGTGAGACTCCCCACCAGCTACAGTCCGAGCGTGATAACTACCGTCGCAGACAATAGGGTGAGAGGTTCCTTGTGCGGAAAAGCGAGCGCCGACAGCTTCAGGCGGTTCTGGCGGAGACGAAATGTAAAATCAAAATAGAGATCGGCTTACAGATCTCTTGTGCAAAGTTGTAAGTCATGCGCTGATGGAGGTCATGTATATGTGACGCAACCAACTTCATCAGCGTATTGTTATGGCTTTGCATGAAAAAAGAGAAGCCGTTTTGTGACTTCTCCGGATATGTATTTTATTGTTCCGGCTCGTGATATGATGCACTTACAAAAAGGATTTCTTCCATGTCATTGTGGTACTTTATCTTTTTCAGCATAGTCCATTTGGTCTGATTCGCAGTGTAATCCCGATCATCTTTTGAAAAAATGGATTTACAGTAATCCACATGATGATCCCGGTCAATGAACAGGAATATGCCCATCTGATACTGTTCGCTGTAGATCAGATAATTGGCTTTGATGTCAGAGTAGAATCCCAGCTTGCACGGATTGAACCGGTATATGCGGAAATCTGAATCGAGAATTTTCTCCAGACAGGTAATATCCGACAGACGATCTGAAATCTGTCCCCAGTGCATACTCTTTTCAATAAGTCCGTCATTCAGCTTGCCGGAGATCACAGCATCAGCCAGCTTCTCACCACGGAAGGTATTTCGGTGGAGTTTGAAATCAATATCATCCGCTTTGTGGATACCGGAGAGGTGATCGAAGTCTACCGGACGAAAGCACAGATGGATTGTTTCGGCAGTCTTTTTATGACCGATGATAAATGTATAGGAGGTGTTCAGTAAACTTTTCCAGCTCTTCGCAGCTTCTAAAAACAGACCCATATCGACACTCCAGCTATAAAGAAAGCCACACAATCCGTGTGGCTTCTTTGGTACTTTCTTTCGGGTTTCCCCTATTCAGCCTGCGGCAGTACCCGCCCGATACGACGCTCCACACACAACCGAAACTGAACCGGCGGTATGCTTCATCACGACGATGAACAGTCAAGCTGCCATCTTTCACATATATTATAACCGATCAGACCTGTTTTGTCAAGATCTCTGTGAGAATCGGTTACGAAGTTAGTATATGTTATATCACTCATTTTAGTCATGGAAATACCTGTAAAATAAAGAAAGGATTTTTCAGTTATGAGAGAGAATACTACCAGAAATACTGAACCTGCAGAGCAGAAAACAAGAACTAAAATCATCGTAGACCACACCTTCGGAGAAGGAGATTTCATGGAACTATTCACCGACTACATCGCCGGAAAGATCCAGGCCAACCCCATCATCGAACAGAAAAATACACCGGATATGACAGCATAAGCAAGCGGCAGGATTGACTGCCTTCCCTTAATATGATATACTACAGTCAATCCAATCGCTTTGCTCCTGAACAGAGAACGGAGGAAAGACATGAACAGCAGAGAGCAGAGCAAAATGATAGCGGGGTGCTATTGCAGACTGAGTGATGATGATGCTCACGATGGTACCAGCATCTCCATCGAAACCCAAATAAAGATCCTCGGCGATTACTGCAGGGATAACGGAATCCATGTACATTCCTACTATCGTGATGACGGATTCACCGGAACCAATTTCAACCGCCCCAGCTTTCGACAGATGATGCAGGATGCAGAAGCCGGTGCGATCAATACCATTGTGGTGAAAGACCTGTCCCGGTTCGGCAGAAACTATGTGCAGGTAGGAACTTATCTGAGTGATATTCTGCCTGCCATGAACATCCGCTTTATCGCTATTGGTGACAATGTGGATTCTGCATCGAACAATCTGGACTATGACCTGATGGTGCCCATAAAGAACATATTTAACGAGCACTATCCCGCCGAATGTTCCCGGAAGACCAGACAGGCGTTCATTGCCAAGGCGCAAAGCGGAGAGTTCATTGGTTCACAGGCTCCGTATGGATACAGGAAATCCAAGTCCGACAAGCACGTTCTGGAGATCGACGAAGCTACTGCACCGGTGGTTCTGGAGATCTTCCACATGGCGGCATACAAAGGATATGGCTACAACAAAATTGCCCGTGTGCTGACCGAACGGAAGATAATCACTCCGGCAGCCTATCAAGCACAACAGGCGGGCAGGGAATATCCGAAAGATCCGTATGAATGGAACCTCACAACAGTATGGAAGATGTTTGAGAACCAGACCTATCTGGGACATCTCGTCAGCGGCAAGCGGAGAAAGGCTTCCTTCAAAAGCAAGCGTATTGTAAAGCAGGACGAAGATCAGTGGATCGTAGTGAAGGATATGTTTCCGGCTCTGGTTTCCGAACAGTTGTGGAACGATGCCAAGAACTGTCTGAACAGCCGGAAACGGGAAAGTAAATTCGGATTCGTGAATATCTTCGCCGGACTGCTGAAATGCGAACACTGCGGGTATGCGCTGTGCATTTCCAATGTCAAGGAGGGTGCGAACTATTTTGTCTGCAATACCTACAGCAAGAAGGGCAAAGCCTACTGTACCAGCCACTATACCTTGTATGATGAACTCTACGCCGCTGTGCTGGCAGACATCCGGCAGGTAGTCACAGGGATACATTATAATAAGGAAGAATTTGTGCAGAAAATCCTTGCCAAGCTGGGCAGCAAAGACGATTCCGGTACCAAACGGATCGAGCAGGAAATCAGACTTCTGGAAACCAAAATCATGGAACTGGGTAATAAGTTTGACCGCCTGTACGATGACCGGCTGGAAGGCATTTTGTCTGACCGGAAATTCAGGGAACTGTCCGCCAGGTGTGAAGCCGAGCAGGATGAAGCAGAAACGCAGCTTGCGGAACTAAGGATCAAACTGGCCCAGCAGGATGAAACGGTACAGGATGTACAGAATTTTATAAACTTGGCAGATACATACAGAGAGGTCACAGAACTGGACACCGATTTACTGAACCATCTGGTGAGCAAGATCGTAGTCGGTGAACGGGTGAAGGACGGGGCGGATGTGGTGCAGAAGATTACAGTGCATTACAAGTTTATCGGTGCGCTGTAGAACTTCGCTATATTCACCAGCGGGTCACTGGTTCGAGTCCAGTTGGGGGAGTGAAGAAAGCCTCACGGATTCGTCTGTGAGGTTTTTTCTTACTTGCAGGGGAAAACACAAGACTTTTCCACAGGAAGTAATCCCTCCATAGCATAGATAGAGCATACAACAAGCGTTATACAAAACAAATCTAAGACAACAGACCGAAAACACGAACTGCTCATGAGTTTTCATGGGCTTTTTTCATTTCCAGAAGAAAGGTATTTGTTGTCATGGAAAACATAACAGAAGTAAAGCTGGCGGAACTGCATCCCTTTCCGGATCATCCGTTTCAGGTAAAGGATGACGAAAAGATGCAGGAAACTGTGGAAAGCATCCTGGCGTTTGGTGTGCTTACGCCGATTCTGGTCAGACCACGGGAGGAAGGAGGGTATGAGATCATATCAGGGCACCGCAGAAAACGTGCCTGTGAGATAGCGGGGATTGAAGAAATACCTGTGATTATCCGAAACATGGATTACGATTCTGCGGTTATCGCAATGGTAGATGCCAACATCCAGAGGGAAGAAATTCTTCCAAGCGAAAAAGCTGCGGCTTATAGGATGAAGTTGGAAGCAATAAAACGTCAAGGGAAAAGATTGGAAGAAAATAGAGCCAGAGAGGTAATCGCTGAAGTTACAGGTGATAGTGGCAGACAAGTCCAGCGATACATCCGTCTGACTGAACTCCAACCGGAACTAATGAAAATGGTCGATGATGGAAAGATGGCCATGACACCGGCAGTAGAGATTTCCTATTTGAAGCCGGACGAACAGAAGCTGCTGATCGACACCATCGAATCGGAACAGTCCATGCCGTCATTGTCCCAGGCAAAGCGGATCAAGCAGATGAGCAGGGAAGGGACATTGATCGATGATTCCATTCTGGCAGTTATGTCAGAGCAGAAAAAGCCGGAGAAGATTGAAATTGTCCTGCCCTATGAAGCTCTGGCGAAATATTTCCCGAAATCGTACACACCACATCAGATGGAACGGATGATATACAAGCTGCTGGGGGACTGGCAGAAGAAGAAACAGCGTCAGCATGGCAAACGATAAGCAGAAAACTAGAGCGTATCTGAAAAGTCAATTAAGCACGAACTAACGACAGCAAAACAATAGAAGCAACCCAAACAAAGGCGCAGAAAGAAGAGGCAAGCTTGTCATAGCGGGTTGCAACTCGGCGAAAAGCCTTGAGTCGATTG
>JAFZET010000193.1 GCA_017560565.1 Clostridia bacterium
CAACGGAAAGGGAACAGAGCTCATGGATATTCTTTCCGCCGATGGTGACGGAGGTGGCTTCTTTGTTCAGTCTGGCACCGTGGCAGTGAGGGCATTCCGTATCCGTCATGAACTGATCGTAGTATTCGCTGTTCCACGCCCCGGGCTGGGCACGGTCGGAGATCATTTTGATCAGTCCTTCAAACCGGACGGTCTGCTGCTGGATCCGGTCGCCAAAAGCACGGACAGCGGTCACCGGTTCCGGAGCACCGTACAGCAGTGCATCTTTGGCAGCCTTGGGAAAATCCTTTACCGGGGTATCCAGATCCACACCGAAAGGCTGGATCACTTCATAGATTACCGGTCCGTTCCAGCTGTCCTCCGTCAGGGTCTTGAATCCGTTGACACAGATCGCACCTTCGGAAAGGGAAAGACTCTCATCTCCCAGAATCTTTTCCGCCGCAACAGAACGCAGAACCCCAAGACCCGTGCATTCCGGACAGGCACCGAAGGGATTGTTGAAGGAAAACATACGGGGTTCCAGTTCCCCGAAGGAGATACCGTGCTCCACACAGGCATAGTTGGTGGAAAACTCAACCACTTCGGCGTCTTCTTCCTTTTTGTCCCGCTGTACTCGCACCACATTCACAAAACCGTCGGATTCCCGCAGTGCCGTTTCCACGGAGTCGGAAATGCGTCCACGGATATCCCCACGGATCACGATACGGTCGATGACCAGTTCAATATTGTGCTTCCTGTTTTTGTCAAGCTCTATCTCTTCTGACAGATCATAGGTGATTCCGTCCACCCGGACACGGACAAAGCCATTTTTTCGGGCATCGGCAAATACCTTTTCGTGCCGTCCTTTTTTTCCTCTGACAACCGGGGAGGCAATAATCAGTCTCTCCCCTTCCGGATATTCCAGAATCTTGTCGATGATGGTGTCCGTGGTGGTCTGGCGGATCTCCCTGCCGCACACGGGACAGTGAGGGATCCCCAGCCGTGCATAGAACAGACGGAGATAGTCGTAGATTTCGGTGACGGTACCCACCGTGGAGCGGGGGTTCTTGGAGGTGGTCTTCTGGTCAATGGAAATGGAGGGGGAAAGCCCTTCAATGGAGTCCACATCCGGCTTGTCCAGCTGACCGAGAAACATTCTGGCGTAGGAGGACAGGGATTCCACGAACCGCCGGTGTCCCTCCGCATGAAGCGTGTCAAAAGCCAGGGAAGACTTTCCGGAACCGGACAGTCCGGTCATCACCACCAGCTTATCTCTGGGGATGGTCAGGTCAATGTTTTTCAGATTGTTCATCCGCGCACCGCGGATCACGATATTTTCAGGCATCTGGTTATCCTTTCATAGCCGCACACGGAAGAACCGGACGGCACAGGGGTTCATTCCTCCGTTTTCTTGTGGGAAGCCAGGTATGCATCCCCATAGGTCTGACTGTTGCGAAAAGAGGAGGGCGTCATTACATCCGTATCAAAGGCGGAGGGAATATGGGGTTCCGAGGCGATCTGTCGGAGCCGGGGGACAAATTCGTCGCTGCGGAGCTTGTCATCCCGGTAAGCCTTGCGCAGCAGTATGGAGGGAATGAATTCATCGTATTTTTCATACACCGGTGCTTCGTTTTCGCCGATCAGGGCAGCCAGATCCACGCCGTCACGATCCGCACGTACGGAAAGATCCCGGATCAGCGCATCTCCGGTACCGCCTTCCAGCTTGAAGGTCATATAATAGCATCCCTCGAATTCCAGTCCGCTGAGACGGAAACTGCCGGCGTACTGCTTCAGATACCGGCGGAGGGTGCGAAAGGAACGGGTACCCAGCCAGGGGAACAGCGCCCAGGTGGAGCCGCCCAGACAGAGGATGGAGTGTTCGGTAAGCCCCGTGTTTCTGGCAATATTCCGTGCCACCCGCAGTCTGCGCAGAGCCCCCTCCTTCAGGTAGGGATACTCCGTATCTTCTCTGAGCACCTGCCGCATCCGTTCCAGGATTTTTGTGTGTACTTCGCCGTAGTCTCCCGGCCATGCCACTTCCATTTTACCTTTCACGGGCTTTACGTAAATCAGATGCCGTGGCAGATCCAGTTCTTCCACTTCCCAGACCCGTCCGGCAAGGGCAAATCGGTCCCCCACCGGCGGCGGAGAATTCAGTACCCCGATTTCGTCAGATTCACAGCGCACAGTGTAATCGTCGTTATCTTTGAAAACGGCATAGAACTTGAAGGAGTTCACCAGCCGTTCCCCCTTCAGACCGAGAATCAGCTCTTTTTCCTCGGTCATCTCCAGCCAGTCGTTCCGGATCATGGAGAGCATCAGGGTCTTGTAGTCTTCCTTTTCAATATACCGGAATGGCGGCAGGGACAGTACCCGTTCCGCCAGATGGGCAGGCGAGAGAGCACCGGCTGCAGCCAGTACGGACAGGGTCTGCTGGAACAGAAGGCTCAAAGGCTGCTTGCGGATGTTCGGCGGTTCGATAAACCGTTCTTCCAGATACAGCTGCACTACAGCAATGGCTTTCAGCAGTTCCCATGGAATCAGCTGGGGCAGAGGCGTATTGGGCAGGGGATTTTCCTCCCGGAAGACCATCATCATTTCCGGCGGATCTCCACGCCTGCCGGATCGACCCAGTCTCTGCAGGAAGGACGAAACGGTGTTGGGGGAGCTCTGCTGGATCACCCGTTCCAGCCGTCCGATGTCGATCCCCAGCTCCATGGTAACAGTGGCGCAGACAACGGCACGGATGTCATCGTCCTTCATTTTCAGTTCGGCATCCTCTCTGATGGAGGCGGAAAGGAAACCGTGGTGGATCAGAAACACATCCGGCTCTCCCCGGTATTCAGCAATCTGCCGCAGGGTGGCGGTGATGTATTCCGTCTCTTCCCGGGAGTTGGAGAACACAATGGCTTTCCGGTCACGGGTACAGTCGTAAATGTATTCATACCCCGGATCCAGAGAAATGGTGTCATTCCCCCGGGTATCGGCGGTGGGCGTTTCGGCAACGTCTTTTTCCACAATATAGAAATGCTCCATGCCAAGACGCCAGCGTATTTTTGCCGGTGTAATGTCGGGCACAACCGTGTCTCTGCCGCTGGACGCACCCAGCCAGTTTGCCGCCGTTTCCATATCGCCGATGGTGGCGGACAGACCGATACGACGGGGAGAGATGCCGGTGCGTTCTCTGAGACGGGCAAGCTGACAGAGGATCTGGTTCCCACGGTCTGTGCCGGTAAGAGTATGGATCTCATCAATGATGACATACCGCAGATCCCCGAACAGCCGTAGCAGGTCGGAGTTCCGGTGGATCAGCATCCCTTCCAGAGATTCCGGCGTGATCTGCAGGATCCCCTGAGGTGTCTTCATAACCTTGTTCTTGTGGGAAGCCGCCACATCTCCGTGCCAGTGGTACACCGGGATCCCGGTCTGGTCGCAAAGCTCGGTGATCCGTCCGAACTGGTCATTGATGAGAGATTTCAGCGGGGCAATGTAGATCGCACCGATGGATTTGGGCATATCGTCGTAAAACTGGGAGAGCACAGGGAAAAAAGCCGCTTCCGTTTTCCCGGAGGCAGTCTGGGACGGCAGCAGCAGGTTGTTTTCCGTGTTGAAGATCACATCCGCTGCCGCCACCTGAATCTCGTTCAGATGATCCCAGCCACGGCTGTAGATAAATTCCCGGATAAAGGGAGAGTAAGCGTCAAAAACATTCATCAGCGATACCTTCAGAATTCCAGATCGTCTATGGTTATCCTGGCGGCTGAAGCGGAGGGCTTATCTCCGGCAGGGGTATCCGCAGGAGCTTCATCCGTGCTTACGGAAGCGGCGGAATACTTCATATTGCCGGTGATATCCTCGAAGGTTTTGTCCGGATTGGCAAACAGCAGATCCAAAAGAGTCACATAGTCCCGGATGATCTCACGGGGTGTTACCATGGTATCCGCCCCTGCCCGGGACAGGGAATCGGTAAGAAACGCCTGCATCTGTGCTCCCGTAACGGCGGGGGTGTAGGCGTGGTATTCCCCGTGCAGGGAGGTCAGACGCATGACCAGTGCCAGAAGCTCGCTGTCGGAAAGCCGTTTCAGCCGCAGAACGGGGGAAAGCAGGCTCCGCAGTCCTTCCGCACCGAACCGTCCGTCAGAAAGGCGGCTGCGCAGGGCTTCATAGCTGAACAGACCCCGGCGGGTATCTTCCAGAAACTGGGGGGTACCGCCGAACACAATCATCAGCCCCGGTGCCCGCCCCTGCATGGTGTCGTTGAACATGGACAGGATTTTTTCGTAGTTGTTTTCACGGGAGAGCCGGTTGGAGATCTTGTACAGATTCACGCATTCGTCAATGCAGATGCAAAGCCCCTTGTAGCCCACCAGCCGGGCAAACGCAGTGATCAGCTTCAGATGGTCGTACCAGTTGTCGTCATCAATGATGGAGAGGGAACGGATCCCCACGGCGGCACGGGCTTCCGTACGGGTGTTATATTCCCCACGGAACCAGCGCAGGCAGGCGGACATTTTGTTTTCATCCTCACAACGGTAGGCATTGTAGTATTCCCGCATGACCGTGGCGAAGTCAAATCCTCCCACATCGGCTTCCAGTGCCCGGACAGTACGCATGATCTCACGCCCGAAAGCGGTATCGTATTCGGGAGAGTCCGCTTCCATGCCGACATCGGCAAGATCATCCCGGATCCGGCTGAACCAGCGGCTGATGATCACAGGCAGAGCACCGCCGTCCGGCTGGGTCTTGCAGGCAAGGTTTTTCACCAGCTCCCGGTAGGTAGCCAGACCCGCCCCGCCGCTGGCAGACAGTTTTCTCTCCGGCGAAAGGTCGCAGTCGGCAGTCAGAAACCCTTTGTCCAGGGCAAACCCGCGGGTCAGCTGGATCAGAAAGCTCTTGCCGGAGCCATACCGTCCGATGATGAACTTACAGCTGCCCTCTCCGTCCGCTACACGCTCCAGCGCACCGGTCAGGGCTTCGATCTCATCCAGACGGCCTATGGCGATGTACGGCGCACCGGAGCGGGGAACCACCCCCGCAGACAAAGCGGAAAGAAGGGTCCCAAGGATCCGTTTCGGTACTTTTTTTGCGTTTACGCTCTGCTCCACGATTCTGCATCCTCCCTGTAATCTTCAATCAGCTGATACCGGTTTCCGTCTGCTTCCACAAGAATATCGCCCACCAGTTCCAGAAAAATTTCGTTGATCTGTTCCGCCATCCGACCCGGGAAAAGACCGTGATCCCGGCAGAAAGCGGTATATTGTCCCCCGAGCAGAGCCGCCACCGCTTCCTTTTCCAGAGAATGGCGTTCTCCGGCAGGCATTTCGGTGACTTCCGCAAAGGGATCTTCTTTTTCTTTGTTTTCGTGTTTGTCATCGTTCACCTGCGGCGTTTCCTGGACAGATTCCGCCGGGTTTTCCACAGGTTCGGTTTCTGCATCCTCCGGAATCCCGGGATCCGCTGTAACGGCACCCTCCGGCAGATCTTCCTCCACATCCGGCAGGTAGGGCAGGGGAGCTGCAGCAGAAACGGGTACAGGCTCCACTTCCTCCCCTGTAAGACGGCTGGTGTTCACCCAGGAAGCCGCTTCGATCTCATGGGCGGCGGAAAAATCAAAGCCGGTGGTTTCCGCTTCATACAGCTTCAGATAGGCTTCTTCTTCCGGGGCTGTTTTTTTCTTCACGGGTACATCGTCCGGACCGAAAAATGCGTCCACCAGCTCTTTGTCCTGGGTACTGATTTCACTGACGCCCAGCTTGGATTTGATCTTCAGCCGGAACCGCAGTTTGTTTTCCGCATACTTGACCACACCGGTCACAAAGCGGCGGGTGTCGGGAGAGCGGATGCAGGAGTTGAAGGACACATCGATCCGCCGTTTCCCCTCGGTCTGGATGATGGCGCCGCAGAAGGAATCCCTGGTGAGCCGGTAGGTTCTGTCCAGAACAAACATCCCTCTGTTTTCCGCATAGGCATTCTCCAGTACAGCCGTCAGGGCGCCCTGGATCATTCTGTCGTATTCTTCCCGGTTTCCGCCCGTATAATAACGGCTTTTTTTATAATCATAGTCCGAATAGGTTTCCAGCAGTACGCCTGCCAGCACCTCTATGGCTCTGTGGGACAGTCTGCCCCCCGGAGGACACATATTGTCCAGATAGAATTCCTTGAACTGGGCACGGCGGACGATTTCTGCCAGAAAAGGTTCAAGAATCCCGGGCAGGGGTACATTGTGGATCATGGCATAGTCCGGCACCCACTCGCACAGGTAGGTGTCCAGCTTCTGATAAATCCGCCGGTACTGCGCCCAAAGCCGGCAGAGAATTTCGATTCCGTCGGCGGGAGGAATGATCTCCGGCAGATTGATGATCTCAAAAATGTACAGCAGAATGTACGGAAAATCCGCTTCCGGATATACGCCGGCTCTGGCATTGTCCCGGAACCACAGGTAGAAAGCAAGCTGTCTGCTGTCCATCTGGGAATACTGAGGCACAAAGGAGTGATAGGGGACGGGTTCTGCCGGTGTGCCCGTTTTGCTGTGACTGATGGCGGCATCTCTGGCAAAACCGGTATAGAAGGAAAAATCGTTGATCCAGCGGCGTACCGTTACCTGCCGGATCAGCCAGCCGCTTCCTTCTCTTTCTGTCACCACCTCACCTGCGGAAGTCCGTTTTGGGGCATCCATGTCCCGGAAGGTATCGTAAGCGTCTTTTTTATCCTGTTCACCGAATCCGTAGGTTTTATCCTGTGCCTGCATCCGGTTCTGGTATTCCCGGGAGGTGGAGTAGGTGGAGGTGCGCCAGGTGCGGTCGGCAGGACGCTGTGGTCTTGCGGCTGCCGGTGCTTTCGCCGGATCCCGTGGTGGAATGGCTTCCGTCCGGACGGTTCCTGTATCGTCTGCGGACACGGGAACGGTATCGGTGGTTCGTCCGTCGTATGTGGGCGGACTGTAAGTTCTCTTGTGAATGGGCGGCAGATTCCAGAAATCTTCATCGGAAGAGTCCGGATGTCCGGTGTTTTTTACGGGTGTATTCTGTTCCGGTTCCGCAGTATTCTTTTTCTCTTCTGCGTCCATGTGGTTTCTGTCAAAATCCATTATGCTGCCGCCTCCTTAAAACATTCGTTCGCATCCTTCATTATAGCACAGATGCCGTATACTGTCAATCAGTTTTTATTAAAAAATTCCTCCGGAAAACCGATAACAGAGAGTGCCGGGGGCATTGCATTTCCGGAGGTGGGATGGTATAATAGATAAAAAAGAAAGCCTGCGAAAAGCAGCCGGAGGATATACCATGCAGAATAAGCGTACGCTTGGAACGATCGTTCCCATCCTGTTGGCGGTGGTTGTGATCGGTGTGGGGTATTATGTGACCCTGCCGCCCCTGAACCCCTGCTCATCCCAGTTCTGGACATTCTTCTTCTTTACCCTGGCGGTCATCGGCGGTGCGGGACTGCTGATTTCCCTTGCCAACCGGAAAATTATCATTGTGGATCAGCATATAAAGCTGCCCGGATTTGTCAAGGTGCTTCTGGGAATCGCAGCCGTCTGTCTGGCACTGCTTCTGATCTTTTCCATTGCCTCTTCACAGATGCTGCGTGCCGGTACCTACAGCTCCCTGATCACCGTAGAACAGGGCAATTTTGCGGAAGATGTGCCCGAGTCCGAATACGTGACCGACATTGCCCTGATGGACTCCCAGTCCGCCCGGATCATCGGTGCCCGTACGCTGGGTACTCTGTCCGATC
The DNA here is from genome assembly GCA_017560565.1 of Clostridia bacterium. GTDB lineage: Bacteria > Bacillota > Clostridia > Oscillospirales > CAG-272 > UMGS1696. The sequence continues at coordinate 7,717 of JAFZET010000193.1, forward strand.
TGGTGTCCCAGTACAATGTTTCCAATACCTATACCCAGATCGCCATGGAAGGCGTGCCGGTGAAGGTTTCTCCGCTGGAACACGCATCCTTCTTCAAGTGGCTGCAGAACGGTTCCAAGGGGATCCCCGGTTATGTCAAGGTGGACCCCGTTGCCTTTGAAGCGGAGTTTATCCGGCTGGATGAGTATATCCGGATCTCCCCCTCCTGTTATCTGGGAACTGACCTGATGCGTGCTCTCCGTTTTGCCGCTCCCACCGCCATCTGGGGTTCCGTGTATTTTGAAGTGGACGACCAGGGCAAGCCTTTCTGGGTCGCTTCCGTACTGGCGCCCAATGCCGGCTGGTTCGGTGCCTATGATGTGAAGGAAGTGGTCGTAATGGACGCCTGCACCGGTGACGCCGTGACTTATGCCCTTGGTGAAGTGCCTGCATGGGTGGATATTGTGTTCACAGGCAATCTGATCTGCCAGAAATACGACTGGTACGGTATGCTGGGCGGCGGGTATTTCAACTCCATTCTCAGCCAGACCGGCTGTGTGGTGACCACCGATGACTTCGGCTACAAGATCATCGAAGACGATGTATACGTGTTCACCGGCGTTACATCCGTATCCAACGACGAAGCCAATATCGGCTTTATTCTGGTCAACAGCCGTACCGGGGAATATACCTTCTATCCGGTTCCCGGTGCGGAAGAGTATTCTGCTATGGCTGCCGCCGAGGGTTCCGTACAGCAGTACCGCTATGATGCTTCTTTCCCCTCCCTCATCAATGTGGACGGGGAAGCTACCTATATTATGGTGCTCAAGGATGCCTCCGGTATCGTGAAGATGTATTCCATGGTCAATGTGGAAAACTACAATCTGGTGGTGACGGCGGAAAGCCAGAACGAGGTCTTCCAGAAATACAAGGCAAGACTGAGCCAGAACGGCGTGAATGTGGATTCCGACAGTCTGGAAAGCCGCACCATTGAGGTGGAAGAAATCCTGTATATTCCCATGGACGGTACAACCACTGCCTATATCCGTTCCAGGGATGGTAAGGTTTATAAAATTGCCTTTGACGAAGCCCTGCTGCTGACCGGCGCCGGGGATACACTGACCGTATATTACGCAATCGAGGAACCGATCACCCAGCTGATCCGGTTTGAACAGTAAAGGATAAAATGTATGGCACAGAAGAATAAAGCCGCCTTCACCGCAAGAATCGACGAAGAACTGCTGAAAAAGTTCTTCGCCGTAGCCGAAGCGGAAGGCAGAACCCCAAACAACCATTTTCTGCACCTGCTGCGCACCAATGTGGCTTATTATGAACGGATCCACGGAAAGATCGATACCGCAAAAATCGAGATTCCTGCGGAAGAGGAGAAAGAATAAGAGGACAGTATGCTTGCCATTACGTATGCGGCGGCACTGTACGGGATCGACGGTTTTCCGGTGACGGTGGAATGCACTGCACGGAAGGGACTTGCTTCCTTTGAGATCGTCGGTCTGCCGGATGCCGCTGTCCGGGAATCGGAAAAACGGATCTTTACCGGTTCCGCCAACTGCGGCTTCCCTCTGCCGGATATGGATGCCGTGGTGAATCTTGCGCCTGCCGATCGGAAAAAGGAAGGCACCGCTTTGGAAATGGCCATCCTCTGCGCCCTGTACAAATCCTGCGGGATCCTGGGGGAGGGATGCGATCTGTCCGGCAAATGCTTCATCGGAGAGATTTCCTTTTCCGGGGAGATCCGCCCTGTCCGCGGGGTGCTGGGCATGACACTTGCCGCCATTGAAGCTGGAAAAACGGAAATTTTTGTTCCCCTTGCCAATATCGGTGAGGCGTCTGTAGCGGAGGTGCCCGGCGTATCCATTTACGGTGTGCCGGATATTCCCACTTTGCTTGCCCATCTGAACGGTGGAGAAACCATGAAGCCCAGCGAATCCGATCCCTTTGCGGATATGGAGAGTGCATTGTTTGCCGAAGATTTTTCTCAGGTAAAGGGGCAGTTCCGTGCCAAGCGTGCCATGGAAACCGCCGCTGCCGGGGGACACAATATCCTGCTGATCGGTCCTCCCGGTTCCGGAAAATCCATGCTGGCGAAACGGATGCCCACCATCCTGCCGCCCATGAGCCGGGAAGAAGCCCTGGAAGCCACCAAGATCCACTCCTGTGCCGGGATGCTGACGGAATCTACCCCCTATATCCGCAGCAGAGTGTTCCGCTCTCCCCACCATTCCCTCAGTACCGCATCGCTGGTGGGCGGCGGTAAAGTGCCTGCACCGGGAGAGATATCGCTTGCCCATAACGGCGTGCTGTTTCTGGATGAGTTTCCCGAGTTCCGGAAGGACGCCATGGAAGCTCTCCGACAGCCTCTGGAAGACCGGAAAGTGACCATCACCAGAACGGCGGGACGGGTGACCTATCCCTCCACCTTCATACTGGTATGCGCCATGAATCCGTGTCCCTGCGGCTACTACGGCAGCCGGAGCGAGAATCACCCCTGCACCTGTACGAAAAAGGTCATTCACAGCTATCTGGAAAAGATCAGCGGTCCCATGCTGGACAGAATCGACATCCAGATCGAGGTGCCTGCCCTGAGCTTTGCGGAGCTTTCGGAAACCAAACCCGGTGAGTCTTCTGCAGAGATCCGGCAGAGAGTGACAGCAGCCAGAGAACTTTCCAGGCGCAGATTCCGGGAACATGGCTTTGCCCATGCTGACAGTCTGTGCAACGGCGTGATGGAAACCGAAGCACTGCGCCGGTTCTGTGCACTGGACGAGGACTGCACAAAGGTCATGGAAGATGTGTTCCGGAAAATGCAGCTGTCCGGCAGAGCTTACGATCGGATCCTGCGGGTGGCAAGAACCCTTGCGGATCTGGAAACCGTTACGGGCGGCAAGGAAGAAACGGACGGCATCATCGGCGGTCCCATCAGGAAGCATCATCTTCTGGAAGCGGTACAGATGCGTACCCTGGACCGGAAATATTTCGGATAAAGCAGGAAAGGAAAAACGATATGGTTACCATGCCGAAACGATTCGGAATGTTTGTCCACTGGGGACCCTATGCCCTTTACGGCTGGCAGGAACAGATCCGGATGCGCCGGGGGATCGGCAGAGCGGAGTATGCCCGCACTGCAGCCGGATTCAATCCCCAAAAATATGATCCCGAAGCCTGGGTGCTGATGGCAAAGGAAGCGGGAATGGAATACATCTGCTTCACCACCAAGCACCATGACGGCTTTTGTATGTGGAATACGGCGCAGACCGACTTCAATATAGTCAAAACCAGCGGGCGGGATGTGCTGGCGGAACTGGCGGAAGCCTGCCGCAAACACGGATTGGCACTTTCTCTGTATTATTCCATTCCCGACTGGAACCACCCTTGCGGCTATAATTCTCTCAGTACCCACCAGTGTGAACCGGAAGCCGGTGATACGCCGGACAGCGAAGCGTACCGGGAATATGTGCGTGCTCAGGTGAAGGAACTGCTCACGGGATACGGACCCATTTACACCTGGTTCTGGGATATCCCGCCGAAGATCGATGATCCTTCCATGAATGAATATGTCCGCTCCCTGCAGCCGGGGATTCTCATCAACGACCGTGGATGGTCAGAGGGAGATTTCTCCACCCCGGAGCGCAGTGTGCCCGATGGAGATACATTTCCCCGCTTTACGGAAGCCTGTCAGTCTGTGGGCGCACAGAGCTGGGGATACAGGGAGAACGAGGACTGGTTCACCCCTGCTTTTCTGGCACAGAGCATGGATAAGATCCTCCTGATGGGCGGCAGTTATCTGCTGAACGTGGGACCGGATAAGGACGGCATGATCCCCGAAAGAGCTGTGCAGATCGTCAGAAAAGTGGGACAGTGGTATCAGGCGATCAGAGAAGCTTTTTCGGAGGGCGTTATTCCTTCCGCCGTACTGCAGACCGGTGCCGCGTGGACATCGAACCGGGAAAACACATGGTATCTGCATACAAAAAATTCCCTGATCAGTTCCGGGCTGTCTCTGGCGCCATGGAATACCATGCCGAAGGAGGCAGTACTGCTGAACACGGGGGAAGAGGTGGAATGTATCGTGGAAACCTATCCGGAAGACTACACCGGTACCTTTGGTGTGAACCGTCCCGCAGTCCTGCATCTGCGCAGTCTGCCTGTATCGGATATGCCGCTTGTGATCCGGCTGATCTTCTGAAAACAAAGACGAAAAAACTGTGAACCCCAAACCAAGCTGGTAGCCGGACTCGAACCGGCGACCTGTTGATTACGAATCAACTGCTCTACCAACTGAGCCATACCAGCGTGAACGGGGGTTCACAGCTTTTTTATTATACAACATTTCTTCCCGCTTGTCAAGGGGCGTTATGAAAATTATTGAAACGGCAGCAAAATTGTGATGAAATGCAAAACACGCCGAAAAAGGGCAGAATCATGTTGATTTATTCACATTCAGCGGATATAATAATACTGAGAAAAAATGCCTGTGAGACAAAACGCCGGACGGCGGAAAAGAGGTCACAATGGAACGGATCATCAAACGTGTCAGCAAGGAAAACTATTATCTGGACATTGCCCAGACCGTGTCGGAGCGCAGTACCTGTCTCCGGAAGCGGTACGGTGCCATTATTGTAAAGAACGACAGTATCATTTCCACCGGCTACAACGGTGCGCCCAGAGGACGGGCAAACTGCAATGAGATCGGCTCCTGTATGCGGGAAAAATTGCAGATCCCACGTGGGGAACGGTATGAACTGTGCCGCAGTGTCCATTCGGAAGCCAACGCCATCATTGCCGCTTCCCGGGAGAATATGCTGGATTCCACTCTGTATATGTGCTGTACGGATCCCACCGATGGTCATGTGGTGGGCGGAACCAATTCATGCATGATGTGCAAGCGTCTGATCATCAACGCCGGAATCAAAACCGTCATCATCCGGGAAACCGCCGATACATACACGGTGATCGACACCGCCTCCTGGATTGAGGAAGACG
>JAFZET010000194.1 GCA_017560565.1 Clostridia bacterium
GTATACAGGAGAAATACCCCACAGATCACTGGGTACAGGCGGTAGAATATCCTGTGCGGCAGTATGAGTACGAAGACGGCAGCAAAAGTCATACGCAGATACACAGTATCTTAAACGGGATCTGCCTGATTTGGGACGAAGAGTGGTTTCTGTGGAATATGGAAACGGAGGAAAAAACGATCCTGTCTTTTTCCGTACCGGATCCCAATGTGTGCACGCTCCAGCTGTTGGGAGATGCTGAGCCGGTAATCGTGGCACTTTCAAGTGATGACCATACCGCCGCCGGTTTCTTTTCCATTGAACAGAACCGCATGATTACAGGCTGGGATTTCCACGGCTGGGGAGACGACTTTATTGATGGGCAGATCGCCGCCAGGATCGGACAGGATGAAGAGGAAACGTGGTATCTGGTTGATCCTGTATCCGGAGAGATCACCGGAACTTTGCCGGGAAGACCGTAGGGGATAAGTAAGAGGTAAGAAATAAGAGATAAGAAGTAAAAAACGGTACCGTGGAAAAACCATAGTACCGTTTTACTGTGTATGCTTCTTATCTCTTACATCTTACTTCAGATATTTACTTCTGTTTTCCGCCAGGATCCGGTCACGTTCCCAGCCCCAGATCCGTTCCATGGTGGCGTTCCACTTGGCCTGCACCATGGGGGGATTCTTGGCGCCGTAGTCGTTGGAGATGCTGCCGTAATAGCCCCATGCGATGATGGTACGGGCACCGGCATCGTAAGCGGCTTCCGTAGCCTGTACGATTTCTTCCTCCTTGCCGCGGGGGGTGTTGTATGCCTGGATCCAGATATTGTGATCCTTGCCGAACCGGTCGGATACTTCAATGTTCTTCCGTGCGCCGTTCAGAACGAATTCATAGGGATTTACGCCGGAGTAGCCCCAGTAGGGGTCGGAGCCGATGTCGTCCAGATAGGGCAGGGAACAGATCCGGTCGATGGTCTGCAGGCTGATCCCGTGGGATGCACCCAGCATGACGCAGACAGCATTGGTCAGTCCTTTGCTGTGGGCATATTCGGTCAGGTCGGCGAAATAGTCAATGATGGTGGTCAGGCGGAATTCTTCTGTTTCGGGGGTGGAGATCTCCGGCATGGGATGACCGTAGACTTCCTCGAATTTCTTCCGGCACCGGGGGCAGGCACAGCTGAAATGTTCCTTGCCTTCGATGGTCTTCTTGGGCAGATGGGGTTCGTCCCAGAAAATGGTTTTGGCACCGGTGAAGGCTACCACATCGATCCATTCATGCATGAACCGGCGGAAATCGGGACTTGCCAGACAGACTCTGACCGGATCCATGTCGCCGTTACTGTAATACTGGTGGCTGTCGGGATAATAGGCAAGGAAATGAGACTTGTCCCCGGGAGGGCCGCCCAGTCCCCAGTTGTCCATCCAGACCTCCAGCCCGGCTTCTTCGGACAGTTCAACCATATTTTTCATAACATTCTTATGCCGGTCCCAGTCGGTGTGAGACAGCATGTGTACCACCAGATTCATGTTGTGCGCCGCCATATCACGGAAATCGGCTTCGGCGTGGTGGAGCATACGGTTACCGTGGTAGGCCATACCTGTACGTAAAGGCTTCATAATGTACCTCCGTGTGAGATGAATTTACTTGTATGTACTTTAACACATCCATCCCTGTTTTGTCAAGTATGTGTAAGAAAAAGCATAAGATGCGAAGAAAAGGTGCGAAGAAAAAACAGGAAATCCCCTGAAAAACATTGCAAAATCAATTTTGATGTTGTATAATAGAATGGATTAGGAATATCTTCGGCCGGTGTGCCGTTTGTGTAATAGAACAGTACAGGAAAACTGCGCCGGTGTCTTCGGCTGCAGGAAAGGTTCAGGTAGTATTGCAGATGAGCAAAGACATTGGTATCGACCTGGGGACAGCCACAGTCCTTGTCTACGTGAAAGGCAAGGGCATTGTGATGAAGGAACCCTCCGTCGTTGCAATCGATAAAAATACAGAAAAAATATTGAAGTTCGGCAGAGAAGCGCAGCTGATGCTGGGTCGTACCCCCGGCAACATCACCGCCATCCGCCCGCTCCGTGACGGTGTCATCACCCAGTATGACATCACCCAGAAGATGATCCAGCACTTCATCAAGAAAGCCTGCGGCGGTACCATGCTGTTCCGTCCCCGGGTCATCATCTGTGTTCCCAGCGGGATCTCGGAAGTGGAAGAACGTGCCGTTGTGGATGCGGCAACCCAGGCAGGTGCCAAGCGTACCTATCTGATCGAGGAACCCGTTGCAGCTGCCATTGGTGCGGGGATCGACATTTCTGCCCCCAACGGTCACATGGTGGTGGACATCGGCGGCGGGACCACGGATATTGCCGTAATTTCTCTTGGCGGTGTGGTGGTATCGGAATCCATCAAGATCGCCGGAGACAAATTTGACGAAGCCATTATACGCTATGTCCGCCGGAAGCACAATGTGCTCATCGGGGAAAGGACAGCGGAGGAAATCAAGATCAAGATCGGCTGTGCCTGGCCCCGGGAAGAAAACCGGGTACTGGATGTCAAGGGACGCTGTCTGGTGCAGGGGCTTCCCAGAATGATCCGCATCTCTTCTGCGGAGATTCCGGATGCACTGGAAGAACCCATCACAGCTGTAATCGAGGGTGTGTGCTCCGTCATTGAACGGACGCCGCCTGAGCTGATCGGGGACATTCTGGCCAACGGCATTGTCATGACCGGCGGCGGTGCTCTGCTGTACGGACTGGATCGTCTGATCGCTTATGCTACCGGTATCAAGACCCGGGTAGCCGACAAAGCGGGAGCCTGTGTGGTGATCGGTACCGGACGCAGTCTGGATCACCTGAGCCATCTGCCCGATGGGGTCATCAACCTGTCCCGTCAGCGGGAAATTGCAAAAAACTGGCAGTGATTACGCCGGATACATAGGAAAATTCCTCTACTGATACGGTGTCTCCCCTGTCCGGAGATGCCGTATTTTTACAAAGCATACATGATGCGGATACTGAAAAAAGAAAAAACGGAGGCAGCTTATGGTTCAGTCCTGTACATCCATCCGACTTATGCCCGATGAAAACGCCTGCTCTGCGGCGGATCGGCTTCTGCCGATATTGTCAGACACCTTCCGTGTCCCCGTGACGCTATCTCCGGCAGAGAATACGGAAACCGTGTTTTCTCTTGTGGTTACGGAAAAGCTTTCCCCTATGACCTATCGCCTTTCCGTTGGCGAAAACGGGATTCACCTTACAGCCGGAACAGCGGAAGCCCTGTGGGAAGGTGTCGTGCATTTTCTCACCGTTTTCGGGTATCGTACTGACAATCCTGCACCGGTACTGTATCCTTATGAAAAAGATTATGATCCCATCCGGGACAGCATGGACAACAGTGCATACCTGCCGCCGATACTGCCGGATGCAGAAGTACAGCTGGAATATGCTGCGCCGGACAATACTGTAAGATCTCCCGACTGGCTGCAGGATATGGTGCTGGCGCAGGTGCATCTGGATACCGCCTGCAAGACTTTCTCCGCTGCCCGGAAGCTGATCGATTTTTACGCCGGTATGGGTGTAAACGCCGTCTGGTTCTGTCCCGTCTACGACCGTGACAAACGGGGCAACGGCTACGGCAACCTGGGTCTGCACACCGTTGATGCGCTGTATGCGGAAACCGAACCCGACATGACAAAACCCGGGGACGACAGAGAACGGTACCGTGCAGGATGGGAAGCCCTGCGGAATCTGGTGGACTATGCCCACGGCAGAAATGTGCGGATCTTTTTGGATGTGATTTCCTGGGGCGTGATCCATGGTTCTCCCCTGATCGACCTGCATCCCGACTGGTTCTGCGGGGAAGCCTGGGGCGGGGCGGCATTTGACTGGAAAAACGAAGCATTCTGTGATTGGTTTGTAGATCAGGCGGCAGAAAACCTGCTGTTTACCGGGGCGGACGGGTATCGGTGTGACTGCGAACCCAACTACGGCGGTTACGACATCTGGGGACGGGTGAAAGAAAAATGCGCTGCAGCCGGACGGAAGATCGTGCTGATCTGTGAGGACTTTTCGCCCCGGGGCAGAGAGTCTGTCTTCGATCTGGAACAGGACGGCGTGCTGGATTATGCCAACATGACCAGAGGTCAGCTGTATATAGACCCTGTCGCCCCCTATCTGACCACACACGACATCACCGAAAGTGTGATTTCCGGCGACTGCATCGGAGTGTGTCCCGACCGCACGGATGCGGAAGACAGGGGCAGTGCCCGGTTCTACACCCACTGCGTCACCAATCACGACTATCAGCACCGTCTTGTACGGGGCAATCGTCTGGTGATTGGCTATCAGGCGGTTCTGGCACCCTTTCTGCCGGTCTGGTTCTGCGGCGACGAGCTGGGCATGGACGAGGACAACCGGGTCATCTACTTCACGCCCATCGAATGGAACCGGATGACGGAAAATGTGTCCGACCGGTATTTCCACGAGGATCTGAAAGCCTATCTGCGCATCCGCCGGCAGTACAGCGAAGTGATCGCCTATGCCTGCCCGGATCACAGAGAGACCAACATCCTTCCGGTTCCGCTGACGGATCAGACAGGTGTTCCCACAGCTCTGCGGGGATACAGACGGGACAGCGGGAACCGTACTGTTTACGTTCTGCCTGCGGCAAAGGACGGCGTTTACACCTGTACCCTTACCCTGCAGAACCCCAGCCGCCTGACCGATCTGATGACCGGATGTGCACTTGGCACCCTCCCTGCCGGAGAACACACCCTGACCCTGCCCATCGCAGAAAACCGCATCCGGGTGATTCTGGCGGAATTCTGCTGAAACAGTCTTACAATAAAGAAGGGACATTCCTATGCATACTGCACTGACAAAAGATACCCTCCTTTCCGAACGGAAGGATTTCCAGAAACGGTTCTGGCGGATGCTGATCGTCATCGCCCTGCAGAACGTCATCGTCTACGGGGTCAGCCTGCTGGATAACATCATGATCGGCGGCTATACCGAACTGGCACTGCAGGGGGTGGCACTGGTAAACCAGATCCAGTTCCTGCTCCAGATGCTCATCGGCGGTGCCAGCGACGGTACCATTGTGCTTGCTTCCCGCTTCTGGGGAGAAAAAAATCTGGAAGGCATCAAGAAAACCGCCAAGGTGGCTCTGCGCGTGGCACTGGCTCTGGCGGCTGTGATGTTTGTGTTCGTATTCTTCTTCCCCTCTGCCGCACTGGGCATTCTGACCGACAAGCCCCACGTCATTGCGGAAGGCACGAAGTATATGCGGATCGTGTGCTTTTCCTACTTCTTCTTTGCGGCCACCCAGGTGCTTCTTGGAATGCTGCGGAGTGTGGAAACAGCCTGGGTGGGCTTCATGAACTCTCTTGCCGCCCTGGGCATCAACGGGATCCTGAACTATATCCTGATCTACGGTCATTTCGGTGCGCCGGAACTGGGGGCGGCAGGCGCAGCCATTGCCACACTGGTATCCCGGATCGTGGAATTTGTGATCGTGGTGGTCTACCTTGCCTTCTTTGACAAAAAGCTCCGTGTAAAAGCAAAGGATCTGCTGTCCTTCTCCATTGACAGAGAGATCTTCCGGAAATACATCAAAGCCGGTCTGCCCGTCATTCTGTCCGGCGGTTCCTGGGGGATCGCCCAGGGGATGCAGACCGCCATTCTGGGACGGCTGACCGATTCGGTGATCTCGGCAAACTCCATTTCCGCCACGGTTTTCTCCATTATGTCCGTTCTGCTGTACGGTGCGGCTACAGCCACTTCCGTCATGATCGGCAAGACTATTGGACAATGGTCAGAAGCGGAACGGGATGAGACTTCTCTGCTTGCGGAAATCAAAGTCCGTTCCAAATGGCTGCAGGTGCGGTTCCTGTGTCTTGGTGTGCTCACGGGGCTGGGACTGTTTATTATGAAGGACATTATTATCAATGCTTACAACATCCTGCCGGAGACAAGAGAACTGGCACTGCTGTTCATGACCGTACTGTCCGTTACCGTAGTGGGGACCTCCTACCAGATGCCCTGTCTTACGGGGATCGTCAGAGGCGGCGGGGATACCAAATTCGTGCTGTATAACGACCTGATCTTCATGTGGTGTCTCGTACTGCCTTCGGCGTTTCTGGCGGCAGTTGTCTTTGAA
>JAFZET010000195.1 GCA_017560565.1 Clostridia bacterium
AACCATTTCATGATTATATACTCCATAAGGTCATAGTATTTATAGTATACCACATACTGTCGAATAATGCAATGCTTATACCACACTATTTCTCCATCCAAACCAAAACGCCCCCCTGGTACCCAGAGAGACGTTTTGCAGCATATTTCTTACATCTAATCTCTTATTTCCCCATTACCATTCCATCCCGGAGAACTGTTCGTATGCCCCGAGGATTTCTTCAAACCGCTTGGTCATGGGCGGTGCCAGCTTTTCCAGAGAGGATACGATCTGACCGCCGGAGGACTTCAGATGCCGGTAGATGGTCCAGACATATGTGGAGTCGCCGCCGCTGAAGGAATAGCCGATGTCCCATCTTCTGCCTGCACCCACGTATTCGATCATTTCCACGGTTTCGGCGTCACGGGCATAGCGGGAGTTCTGGATGGAGTCGGTGTAGACCGGCAGGGTGTCGTAGTAGCTGGCGCAGGACTGGGCTTCCAGAATCAGACCCACCTTGGAGATGGTTTCTCCTTCGGCATCGATCGGGATGGCCAGAGAACCGGCACGGGCGTCTACGTAGGTGTAGTACTTATCCTGTGCCTCATCAAACTTGGCGTAAGGCAGAACCCCGTAGTCGGATTCGCAGTCACGGAACTTTTCCAGATCCGCCAGCCAGATGGCCTGAATGAAGACCCGGTTTTCGTCCCACTTGATGTCGCATTCCTTGTCCCAGCCGATCTCGAAGGTCAGGTTGCCGCCGTACAGGATATCGTACAGCCAAACACAGGTGTCATAGAATTTTTCGTTGTCCCAGCCCAGCTTTACCGGGGTATCGGAATCGGGATCCAGATGGACGGACACGTTCCCGGCGGCATAGCCCCAGGTGATGGCGTGATAACCCATGTTGGAGGCAAAGCCGTAGGTATCGTTTTCGGTCCATGCGCCGTCCCCGTCGGTGTCGTTGGTGAACAGGGAGATCACCGACTCAAAAGCGTCAAAGGTCCAGGTACCGTCACGTACCATGTCGTACAGACCGTCCACGCCGTAGTCGATGGCCATCTGCTTATTGTAGATCAGGGCGTTGGCGTACTGGTAGGAGCTGATGAGGTAGTCCGAGGACACAAAGGGCAGGTAACCGCCGATGGTGTACTGGTTGTTCATATCGGTGTGCCACCAGGGCTTTTCAAAATTGATGTGTTCCACTTCCAGCATATTGTACAGGACACCGTTGACGATGACGGAGCCGCCGGTTGCGAAGGGAAGCAGGAAGGATACGTCATAGTCCCGGGAGCCTGCCTTTACGCTGTTGGTCAGCATGGTTACGTCTTTTGCCCACTCGCCCCCGGGGATCAGGGTGAATTCGCAGTTGAACCGTTCCTTGATGCCGGTATCCCGTTCATAAATGGCATCGTTGACCACTTCGCCGGTCAGCTCGTAGGCATAGAAGGTGTCCTCGGTGGAAAGGTGGTCGGAGTGGGACAGGATCCGCATGGTCCAGCCGCCAAGATCAGTTTCCGGCAGATCGTCGGACAGGCGGGCGGGTTCGGTTTCGGCGGGCGCAGTGTCAGCGGGTTCGGTTTCCGCTGTGCCGGTTTCCACGGCTGTACCGCCGCAGGATGCCAGCACCGGCAGGGACACCAGCATGGCAATCAGAAGTGCAAGCGTGCGTTTCATAAGTATGTCTCCTTTTGTTGAAGATTCAGATCAGTCGATTGCAAAACGGCAGTGAAGAGGGCGGAACAGATTGCGTCACCCCTGCCAGAAAGCGTCGCTGGGCATCTGCCATGCGCCTCTGGGGGAGAAGGCAATGGAGCCGACTTTGGGACCGTCGGGGAGGGCACTGCGCTTGAACTGCTGGATGTGGAAGCGGCGCAGGAAGATCTTCAGCCAGCCGGCGATCACATCGGGGGTGAAACGACCGTCAAAAGCGGCGATGGCTTCACGGAGGATCTTGTCCGGGTGCTCACCCCAGCGGACGAAGTGATACAGGAAGAAGTCGTGGAGATCGTAGGGACCCACAATGTCCTCGGTGCGCTGGGCGATGTCGCCGTCTTTGGGTGGAAGCAGTTCCGGAGAAACCGGGGTGGCAAGAATGTCACGGAGTACCGATGCAAGAGCAGGGGCGGAAGGTTCGCACAGATCCGCATAATACCGGACGATGTGCCGCACCAGGGTTTTGGGAATCCCGCCGTTGACGCCGTAGTTGGACATATGGTCGCCGTTGTAGGTCGCCCAACCCAGTGCCAGCTCCGACAGGTCACCGGTGCCGATGACCAGAGCATTCATGCCATTGGCGATGTCCATGATGATCTGCGTCCGTTCTCTTGCCTGGGCGTTTTCGTAGACTACGGAAAGATCGGCGGAATCATGACCGATATCCCGGAAGTGCAGATCCACGGCTTCCTTGATGTCGATGCAGCGGAAGGAGGTGCCAAACTGCGCCGCCAGCTCTTCTGCGTTGCCTCTTGTGCGGGTGGTGGTGCCGAAGCAGGGCATGGTCACGGAGAGAATCTTCTTTCTGTCCCAGCCCAGCAGATCGGCAGCCTTCACCGTCACGATCAGTGCAAGGGTGGAGTCCAGCCCGCCGGACAGGGCGATCACTGCACCGTTGGCGTGGGCAGCGGAAAGACGTTTGGCAAGACCTCTTGCCTGGATTTCCAGCATCCGTGCGCAGCGTGCGTCCGCATCTGCACCGACGGGCAGGAAAGGACAGGGATCGATCACGCCGGTAAGGTCGGTTTCGGTGTTCCCCAGGGGAAAGGCGGCAATAGCGGCGCAGGGCGACACGGGGAACGTGCCTGTCTGCATCCGGTCGTGACGCAGGTGGCGGATATCTGTTACGGCAGTGGTCAGGGCAGTGCCGCCGAAGGGCGGGTTTTCCGCCAGAATCACGCCGTTTTCCGCAAGGATGCAGTGACCGCCGAATACCATATCGGTAGTGGACTCCGTCTCGCCCGCATTGGCACGGACAAGGGTACAGATGCCGCTGCCGGAGAGGGACTTTGCCATGGTGCGCCGCCAGTCTTCCCGACCGATGATCTCAGCATCGGCAGTCAGGTTGACGAGGATCACGGCACCGTCGGCGCACAGGGAAGCGGCACGGGCAGGGTCATCCCCCAGTACACAGCCAACGGACAGTTCCGGCAGAGCGGCGCAGGTCAGCGGCTTATCGGTAAGCAGGACTGTATGACCGGCAGCGGTGAGGAAAGCTCCTTCCGGCGGGGCGGCAAAATGCCGTGCCGGACCCAGATCCCCTGCGGCGGGTAGAAGGGTTCTGGCGGTTACAGCGATCAGCTCCCCGCAGCAGACCGCGGCCGCCGCATCAATCAGACCGGTACCGCAGCGCAGAGGAAGCCCCACATAGACCAGCATCTGCATCCCCGCAGAGTGTGCGATGATGGCAGCAAGGGCCTCTTCGGCATCGGAGAGCAGCTTCTCCGAGAAGAACAGATCCCCGCAGGTGGCACCGGTGAGGGCAAGCTCCGGGAAAACCAGAATATGTACCCCGGCGGCGCAGGCTTCGTCCATCAGGCGGCAGATCTCTTCCTTATTATATAGAGGAGCGGCAACCCGGATCTCCGGTACGGCGGCTCCCACTTTGATAAAACCATGTTTCATGGAGGATCGTTTCCTTTCTGTTGACATATCTATAGTATAGCAAATCCCGGGGTAAATTACAAGACGCTTCTGACCGGATGCGCAGCTTTTTTGTCTCTGTTCCCTCCATGACGATACGGAAGACGGAGAAAATGCCATGAAATATACCAGATATTACCATTAAATCCTGTAAAATGGTAAAAAATGGCGTATGGCGGCGTTTTTTTGAGATTTTTGTGCATTATGGATAGGTGTAGAAAAAATGGCATGATTTTTGTATATAATGCCAGTGATTATTTGTTCGTTTTTCGTTTTCCCCCGGTGCGGTGCAGCGCAGGTTCGCAGCGCTCCTGCAGGAAAGTGGGTAAAAAATACTTACATAACGTGTCTGCGTTCATAATAACAGCTTTGACAATACGAAAAATCAACGAATAATGTTATAAAACTAACGAAAAAACACTACAAGAGGTAAATATAAATTACTTTTCGGATAGGTTTCAAATCCGGTAAAAATCGGGA
This sequence comes from Clostridia bacterium, assembly GCA_017560565.1. GTDB lineage: Bacteria > Bacillota > Clostridia > Oscillospirales > CAG-272 > UMGS1696. The sequence continues at coordinate 4,099 of JAFZET010000195.1, forward strand.
AATCGGGAGAGGGAATGACCGGAGGGAAACAAAACTTTGAATAAATGTGGGAAAACCATGAAAAACAGGTCATATTTCCCCCGGAAGACTGCCAGGGAGAACAAGAGAAGGGCTGGGAACGCTTGACTTTTTTGTGCGCTTATGCTATTATTATGGCATGTAAATTCGGAGAGAAGGCTAAAATTCTCTCTGTTTTCGGGGACGTAAGCCGCCGGAGTTCTGGTTTTCTTCGGAAGATCCGGGCGCCGGCACGGTCGTTTGCGCCTCCATTTGTATCGTCTGCGGTGTTTTTCGTGCGGGTCAGACCGGACGGAGTGCGCTGCCGGAAGATACGATTGTGTTTTCTGTCCTTTGCCGCTTTATAATATTTGTAGGCGGGAGAGTGCAGGAGGCATGAACGACACCCCGAAGCGGGTCGGACAGTCTTTTTCCGTCGGTCAAGGAAAACGGCTGATCCAAAAACAAGCAGGAGGAAGGTTCTATGAGAAAAACCACAAGCAAAAAGCTGACGTGCTTGGCTCTGGCGCTTCTGATGACCCTCGGTACCGCTGCACAGGTAACTACCTTTGCCGCCAAGGCCGACGTGGCTGAAGATGCGTCCGGACTCAAAGAAATCAGCGAAGCCCTTTCGTCCATCAATTATGCCGAATACCAGAAGCAGCACGAGGGTGCTTCCAGAGGTACCTCCACCGTTACCGTAAAGGCTGTGGATTATATCGCGGAAGAAACCGACGCTACTGTGAAGGTTGAAAGCAATTATCAGGGCAAAAGCGGTCAGAGCCTGATCATGGAAGATGACGGTCAGGTTTCCTGGAAGGTCAACATTCCCAAGAGCGGTCTGTATGCGATCAAGATCGACTACTGCTCCGTGTCCGAAAAGACCAATTCCATCGAACGTACGCTGTATATCAACGGTAAGGTTCCCTTCTCTGAAGCACGTTATCTGTTGATGAAGAAACTGTGGAAGAATGAATACGTTGACGGTCGTTTCAAGCTGGACGGCAACGGCAACGAACTGCGTCCCACCTCATACGTAGACCATGTATGGCAGGAATACGCATTCATCGACTCCAACGGTTACTATGCCAACCCCTTTGAATTCTATCTCGAAGCGGGTGAAAATGTGATCACGCTGGGTGCTGTCCGTGAACCCGTGGCCATCCAGAGCATCACTGTATATCCCTATGAGGATAATATTACTTATAGTGAATACGTGGCAGGCAAGAGCGAAGCCGCTTCCGTACCCGCTGAAAACAAGGTACAGGCCGAGCTGCCCACCGCTACTTCTGACTATACTGTGTATCCGGTTTATGACCGTAAGTCCGCGATCACAGAACCCCAGCACCACACCAAGATTTTCCTGAACACCATCGGCGGTGAAAAGTGGACCAAGGTTGGTCAGTTCGTGGAATACAAGATCACTGTGGAATCCGAAGGTCTGTACCATATCATTCCCCGTTTCCGTCAGGACACCCTGGATGGTATGTACGTATCCCGTAAGGTTCTGATCGACGGTGAGCTTCCTTTTGAAGAAGCCAACTACTGTAAGTTCAATTACTCTACCGACTGGCAGCTGCTCCCCCTGAACAACGGTACGGACGGCGCTACCGGTGAGCTGAATACGTTCCAGTTCTACCTGACCCCCGGTGAACACACCATCCGTTTCGAAGTTACCCTGGGTGAAATGGGCGGCATCGTACGGCAGGTTGCAGACGTTCTGGATTCCATCAACGATGACTATCTGGAAATTCTGAAGCTGACCGGCGCCTCCCCTGACTCCTACCGTGACTACGGTTTCGGCCGTGTAATGCCTCACGTTGTGGAAGACCTGGTTGTACAGTCCATCAACCTGAACGATGTTATCAAGTACATCGAATCCACCGGTGAAATGAAGTCCTCCAACTCCGCTTCCCTGACCAACATCGCAAGACGTCTGGAAGAAATGGGTACGGACGAAGACGAAATCGCCGCAAACCTGTCCAACCTGAAGACCGACATCGGTACTCTGGGTACCTGGATCAACAACATCAAGAAGCAGCCTCTGGAATTTGACTACATTCTGGTACAGCCCGCTTCCGCTGAACTGCCCAAGGCAGAAGGCAACTTCTTCCAGGCATTCGCACACGAAATCAAGCAGTTCATCGGTTCCTTCTTTACCGACTATAACTCCCTTGGTTCCGCTGCAGAAGGCGTAGATACCGACCGCTCCATCGAAGTATGGGCCGCAACCGGTCGTGACCAGGCGCAGATCATCCGTAACCTGATCGATAACTACTTCATTCCCGAATCCAACATCGCAGCCAACATGAAGCTGGTATCCGCCGATACTCTGCTGCCTTCCGTTCTGGCAGGCGTTGGTCCCGACGTTGCTCTGCCCGGCGCAGGTGCCGACCCCATTCAGTACGCTATCCGTTCCGCTGTATACGCAGTGAACCCCGAAGCGTATGTGGATGAACCCGATGCCACCGAAAAGGAAAAGGAATTCAACGCAGAAATGCGTACCGTATTCGCAGACTTTGACGAAGTGGCAAAGCGCTTTACCGAAGCTGCCTTCATTCCGATCTCCCTGTACGGTAAGACCTACGGTCTGCCCGAAACCCAGTCCTGGAACATGATGTTCTATCGTACCGACATTCTGGCTGACCTGGGTGTGGACGTTCCCAAGACCTGGGACGACCAGATGGCTCTGGTTCCCGTGCTCCAGGTCAACAACATGGAAATCGGTCTGAGCCAGGACTACCAGATCTTCATGTATCAGATGAACGAAGACCTGTGGGCCGACGATGGTATGAGAATCAACCTGGACTCCAACAAGTCCCTGGAAGCATTCGAAACCATGTGTAACTACTTCACACAGTACTCCCTGCCTTACACCTACGACT
>JAFZET010000196.1 GCA_017560565.1 Clostridia bacterium
CGCTGGAAATGATGAAAACGGAGAATCTTTCCGCGATACAGTCTCTGAACGATGTCATTTCTCTTACGGAATATAAACACCTTGCATACGAAACAGCAGATGGCACCGTCTGGACGAAGGCCCTGCAGACTGCTCTCTATGAGCATAACCATATCATCATTCCCCCCGCCGGAACCATATACTGGATCGATGACACCGTTGTGATTCCCTCAGACAGACATATAGAAGCAGCGGGTGCTGTGATTCGGCTGGTACCGGGGTGTGAAGTACTGATGATGCGCAACGAACACACCATGGACGGTACCCATGCCCCCATTGATACATCCGGAAGGGATCGGAATATCTCCATCCACGGCGGAAGATGGGAAGAATCCCAGATGAAGCGAGGCGGATATGGAAAATGCTGCCGGTATACCCATTTCGGCGAAGACGATGACCGAAGCCGTCCGTTCTATGGTGTTTCCACCTGTATGCTGTTCAACAATCTAACCGGTCTGACCCTGACGGACATGACCTTTGCACACACAGCAGGATTTGCCGTACAGACAGGAGATCTGACAAACGGTGTGTTTGAAAATATTACCTTTGATACCTGTTATGCAGACGGACTGCATCTCAACGGCAACAGCGGGAATCTGCTGATCCGGCAGATTGCGGGGGAAGTTGGTGACGATCTCGTGGCACTGAATATGTATGACTGGCAGAATTCTTCCGTGAATTTCGGTCCTACACGGAATGTTCTGTGTGACGGACTGGATCTGGCGCCCCAGAGTCCCTATAAGGCACTGCGCATCGAACCGGGAATCTACACCTATGACGATGGTTCAACCGTGGACTGCGGCCTGTTTGATGCCATCATACGAAATGTCAGAGGAATTGCAACCTTCAAAATATATTTTCAGACCCCGAGATATCAGATCGGTACGGCACCGGAGAGCGGCAGTGTCGGTTCTTCCGATACTCTGTTTTTTGAGAATATCACCGTAGATCTGGCGTCTCCCATTGACCGCATGGCGGAATACATGAACAGTGACCCTCTCCGCGGTACCTTTGCCGCCTTTGAGCTGGGAGCCAATATCGGGTATGTCTGTTTTGAGAATATCGATCTGACCCTGTATCCGGAAAAGTATCCCATGTCCTGCCTTGCCTGTATCGGACCGAAGTCTGTCCGCATCGACGAATTCGAGATTTTCGATCCCTATCTCTCCTCCCATGCCGGCACGGTGGAGATGAAAAATATCCGGGTAAACGGTATTTCCGTAAGGGATCCGGAGGCGGCTGTACCCATCTCACAGCTGTTCCGCACCATTTGTTTTGAAGATATCAATCATGACGGCAACTCCACCGGCAGAGGAACCGTGGACAATGTGATCCTGGACGGAAAAAAGATTCTGTGATCCCCCACCCCAAAGAAAGCCTGTACAGACTGCAAAAATCCGTACAGGCTTTTTCTCATGCTCCGAGTATCTCTATCTGGCAGGCTTTCATGGCCGCAAGCGCCGTTTTATGGGATTCGGGTGTTACCCCGGCACAGCAGGATGCATCTATCACCACATCAATCTCCGGCAGTGCTGCTTTGATCAGCATGGCATTGGATATGACGCATATATCCGTGCAGACGCCGGTCAGTGTTACAGAGCTTATCGGCTCACGTTCATGTTCTGCCATGATGAGCTGCTGCAGCGCCAGAGAACCGAATGTCGGTTTGTCAATGATCCCGCTGCAGGGAAGAGAAGCCAGTTCCGGAATGATCTGCCAGCCTTCCGTTCCGCGGATGCAATGGGGGACAGGCAGATATTTTCCTTCTCTGGTGTCCATATAGTCCGCTTCATGGGTATCTCTTGTGAAATACACCTTTCCGTTGTGGGCGAGAATCTTTTCCCGCAGGTACGGTATAATGGAAGCCGCTTCCGCCGTGCCAAGAACACCTGTCACAAAATCTTTTTGCATATCAATAACCAGTAAAATATCCTGCATGATTATTTTTCCTCACATACGCTTTCGTTTTCATCTTTTTCACAGCTCAGATGAATATGCACTGCATCCATTCCGGAAGCTGTAAACAATCTGTACGTACCGTTCCGGTTCCGGTAGAACTTTCCTGTATCTGTCAGTGTACCATCCGTTTGGATGCGGAAAAGCCAGCCCCGATAACAGACCACCGCTTCGCAACACTCTTCGGTAAACGCCAGAAGAGAGTCGGTACTGCCGTTGAAGCGGAAAACCGGCAGGGCATACGCAATACATCCATCTCCCAAAAGGGTTATATCGATACCGTCTTTCGTAATCTTGTACTGCTCTGTCTGCCCGAGGGCGTTCACCAGTTCCACCTTTACCAGTTCAGAACATTCCTGACAGAAACGGATCTCCCGGATTGAACCGATTTCGCAGGCAAAACACCATTTTTCAGAATTCCATATACCGCCGCACATGGCAAGCTGCCCCGGGTTTCTGTCGGGGAATTCGTATCTGCACCACAGAACCTCAGAAGAATCTTCAATCGTATAGACCGGTTTTCCGGCAAAGGGCACCGACAGCATCAGTTCCGACGGTACCCCTGCCTTGTGGATCCGTCCGAGACCTGTAGCATCATAATGCGGATCTGCATCTGTATCCCATTCCAGAAAATACCCGCCGCAGTTCGCGAAAAATTTATGAAAATATCCGCTGGTCTGTGCGGTATACCCACCGGTTCGTGCCGGACAGGGAACCGGTACGATCGTATCATCGCAGAACAGAAAGGCAAGATATATAAAAGATGCCAGCGAAATCATGTATTTGTCGAAATACCCGTATCCTTCGCATCCGTAACTGCTGTCTGCAGGATACATATTCTTGATATGCCGCTGCCCGTCCAGCCGATACAGCCAGAGAAGAATGGAATCCGCAGCCATCTCCGCCGCATCCTGAAACTGCCCCGCCAGAAGCAGGTTGCCTTCACGCCTATACCGTGACGCTTCATAGGATAGAACCGCCGCCAGATAGGCTTCGTTGAACAGATACTGATTGCTTCTGCCGCCAAAAGCCATTTCCCCGGTTACAGACTGCATCCGCAGAGTCAGCGGACCGCTTTTTCGCAGGCAGGCATCCAGTGCTTCCTGATAAGAGCCGTGATACCCGAAATGCAGCAGAACAGCGAATTGTGCACGGGTGGCAAGATCATACAGTATGGGTTCATGGGGATCACGGTACATTCCGTTCTCCTCCACCGACAGAAGCTGAGAGGGAATCTGCCGGTTCAGAAAAGCAGAGGCATCCGTCAGCCCAAGGATTTCCCGGAGATATTCGCTTGCCGCACCGTACGCTGCCCAGTTGCCGACCCGGGTATCCGGTGATGGGGCAATACAGTCGTAATCCTGCCAGGGATCCAGCTGCCGCAGATTTTCTTTCCATGCCTGCATCCGGTTTGCGGGGATCAGAGAAGTCTTATCCAGTGCCAGCAGAGCAAAACAGATTTCCTTAACAGAAAAATCATTTGCTGCATGCCTGCCCGGCATCTGCAGGCAGCACAGGTCCATCATTTCCATGAAAACCGGCAGCAGTTCCCGGCGTTTTCCTGCGGCTGTCAGAAGACCGATGTTGGCTGTCAGCCGTGGGAAACCATGTTCCTTCAGTCCGTTTTTTCGTACTGCATCCAGGTAAGCCCGGATATGGTCAGGTGTATAGGCTTCCAATGCCCGTTCCATGATCCGCAGGTATTTTTCTTGCAACAAGTACATCCCCTTTCTCTTGACATTCTTTGCACAGTGTGATACCCTAATACAAAACACAGTATCCGAGGCAAATCATGAAAGAAATCATTCCTACATATTATCAAAACTTCCGCTGTAAAGCCGGAGAATGCCGCCACAGCTGCTGTATCGGCTGGGAAATTGACATTGATGATGAAACAATGTTACTGTATGATGATCCCGCAACACCGCTGTATGCCCGTTTCCGGACACATATTGAGCGCACAGATCCCCCGCATTTCTGTCTGGACGAGAAAGAACGCTGTCCCTTCCTGAATGCTCAGGGGCTTTGTGACATCATTATGACCATGGGAGAAGAAAGTCTGTGCCAGATCTGTGACGATCACCCGAGGTTCCGGAATTATTTCTCCGACCGGACGGAAACAGGTCTGGGGCTTTGCTGTGAAGCTGTCGCTGAGCTGATTCTGTTTCAGATGGAACCTGCCGGATGGCTTGTACAGGAGAGCGCAGAAGCTTGTGATACACTGACGGAAGAGGAAACAGAACTGCTCGCTGTCCGGGAAGAAATCTATCATCTCCTGAAAGAACGCTCCGTCCCTCTGCAGGATCGTCTTTTCTCCGTTCTGGAATTGTGCGGTTCCGCTCTGCCGGAAAAGACCGGGGCAGAGTGGTGTGAAGTCTTCCGAAACCTGGAACGGTTGGATCCTGCCTGGGATGCCATGCTGCATCTTCCGGCAGAAGACAATGCCTCCTTATCCTGTGATATTCGGCAGGAGTGGCAGGTACCTCTGGAAAACCTGGCAGTTTATTTTGTTTTCCGTCACATAGCCGGTGCGTTGGAGGACAGGCGCATTGCCGCCAGAGCCGCATTCTGTGTGCTCGGTGTGTTCTTTATCCATAGACTATGGCAGAAGCAGGCAGAGCTCACGCCTGAAGCAATGGCAGAAACCGTACGGCTGTATTCCAGTGAAATCGAGTATTCCGAAGACAATACGGATGCTCTGCTCACCCTGCTGGATCCTTAAATCTCATCCTCCACATTTCCCTCAAAGGCAGCCTTTGTGAGGAATGAATAATACTCATCCACGGCAATCAGGGCAACAGCCGCCATCATTTCCGCATTTTTCAGAATTTCCGCATCTGTATCCGGATTTCCCGTCATGAACTTCTTTCCGAAATTCCCGTTTGGATTTTCCAGAATGTTCATGACGTTTTTCATTAAATCGTTATATTCTGCTCTGTTCATAGATCTCTCCTTACAGTAACCTGTCGGGCAGTCTCACCCAGCTTCCCGGTGCTTCCATAGCCGCCCGCGCCCCTTCCTGCATTGCCATGATTTCCATGGTATCTTCCGGCAGGACAGGAATCTCTCCCCCCGCAAAAAAGGTCAGCAGCTCCCGCATGAAGGGCATATAATACTCCGTTGGTTCAATGCCGCGGTTGGTGGGACGGTTGGGGGTGTCCCAATGGGCAAAGTCATCCGATACCGTAAGGGAAAAGAAAGCATTCGGGCTCTGCACCATGGTGGCGAATCTTCCTTTCGGGTACCGGTATATCACTGTTTTGGAATCGTGGGATACAAATGCCATACAGTCGGCAGCACCGCATCCCATGACTCGCTGAACCATTTCGAGCTGATGAACGGAATAATTGCGAATCTCACCGGGACCCGTTGAAGCCGCAAAGGAAGCCTGTTTTCCTGCTTTTTCTGCATCTTGAATATATTTTGTCAGATCCGGACAGAACCGCATGGCAGAGGAAGAGAAAACCGTTGTGCCATGTTCTTTCGCCAGACGGAACATCCGCCGGGCAGCAGCGGTATCCGGCGCAAAAGTCTTGTCACAGTACAGCCGTTTTCCGCTCATCAGCGCTTTCTTTGCCAGTCTTTCGTGGGGAAACACATCATCTGCGCACATGAACATCAGAACATCGCTTTCTCTGATGATATCTTCATAGGTGGGCAGAAACGTTACACCACCGATCTTCTCACACCATGCACGATTGGTCATTCCGCCCGGTGCATCGGTTTCCGCATACACATACACAAGATCCGCATCCATTCCCATATCCCGGGCGGCCTCTCTGAGAAAACCGGGGTAGTAATTGGTATGCCAGTTGTCCAGATACAGATCGATCAGTCCAATTTTCAGCATAAACCGCCCTCCCAGCCTGTTTCAGCCGTATATGCATAGCCTCTGGAAGCCCAGAGACAGCTGCGGAGAAGCATTTTCCGTACTTCCGGCGGCTTCAGGGAGAGCATGGTGTTTTCCAGAAGACCATGTCCCGTGTAGAACGGCCATACGTGCCCCAGCAGAAAATTCACCGTGATCCCTTTTCCGTACCGTCCGAGCGTCAGTACCGGTTCTTCCTTTCCGGTACCGGGATGCCCGTGGCGGGACAAGCGTTCTTTGGGAGAATGTGCGGTGGCAAGGATCTCAAGAGGCACATTGTGAACATTGGTCAGACCGCAGTACAGCTCTTCTTTGGTGCGGAACGGAGAAATCCCATCCATGATGGGATGGGGAGCGGCAGGTTCAACGGTAAACCAGTCGTAATCTCCATGAGAAGCGGTTTCACGCCAGAGAAGACCCACCATCTTCTCGATTTCCGACCACTGACGGCAGCTGGGCTGGATTCCATGGAAGCCCAGAAAACCGGCTCCGTCACGCACAGCCTGCTCCAGGCGTTCCCGTGACTGTTCTGAGGTGAAAGGATCATCCGGACAGTTCAGAAAAAACAGATCGGTTTCCGAAACAGCACTTTCATCAGCCATATACGCATCCACACTGCACGGTGCTCCGGGATACCATCCTGCATGACGTACGGTAAACAAACCTGTTTCTTCCAGCCAGGCTGTCACCTGATTGGTGATCCGCACAACATCGTGCCCCATAGGAGAGGTGAATATGGCGGCAGTATACTTTTTCATGTCCTGTCTCCTTATGACACCACAAACACAGCACGCATGGCGGGAACCGTAATATCCGCACCGGATCTTACAGAAACCACAGAACCATCGGAAGGGTTCCAGATTTCTCCGTCCGCACCGTGATACCCGATCACTGCATCACTGCGGGACTTGTTTACCAGCATCCAGATGGTTTTTCCATCCTTTTCAAACCGTCCCCGCAGGACAAGACCGCCGACAGCGGGAACAGGGAAAGTTTCGTCTGCCGTGACGATGGAACGGATCTCCTCAAGGGTTGCAGCGGGCAGCGTGAGATTCATCGGTTCGCCGGTTTCCGCTGCATACATAGGCATCCGGTTCATCACACGCACAGTCACACCGGCTTCTGCCAGTTTCTGCAGTGCCAGAACGGCTTCACGATACATGACATCTAGCGCAGGTACGAAAATCTCTTTTACAGGATTGCCGGAAATGGAAGGTGTGCCGGTGGTTTCCAGGGTATCCAGTGCTTCGCGCAGATCTTCCGTATCCACATAATAGAAATCCCGTCCGGCTTCGTATACGGTAGTCATCAGCGCACCTGTCACGGATTCCGCCACATTGTCACCGGTGTTCCAGCCGCCGCTGTACATGGGTACTGTTTTTGCCTGTGCATCTTCGATACCGTAGTAAATGAATGTACTGCATTTGTTATCCAGCCCGTCCAGAACCGCACCAAGACGACCTGTGTATTCGTTGAACCAGTTGGTTTCCTCTTCGTTGGTGTAGCCGCCGGTTCTGCCCAAAACGCCGCCTCTCCAGTCCGAGAAATTGGCCTGGAAATAGGAATGGGTCACACGGACACCGCCCAGATACAGAAGACCCATGACGCAGGTCATATTGTTGAGCGGATCCTTTTTGAATTCTTCCACCAGAGAGAAGGGGCAGATCTCCACCATCATCCCGTTGCTTCCGTTTTTCCGTACCGCCATCTGGGGGATCTTGGCGGTGTTGTAAGTGTAAATTTCAGGATAACAGTTCAGAATATCAATGCCGGGGTAGGAGGCCGCACGAAGTACAGGAATGAAGTCCCCATACTGCTTGACATGATGGGAAATATTTTCTTCCAGCAGATAATGTCCGGAAAAACCGCCGCCGTGCGCTTCACACCACTGTGCCAGCTGACCGGACCAGGCTTCCGCAATCAGTTTGCCGACCAGCTTATAGAACTGTATACGGATGGGGTAAGCATTTGTACCGCCTTCAAAGATCAGCGGAAGACCCGGCAGAATGGAAACGCCGTAGAGCTTTTCAAATTCCTCAAAAAGACCGTCCACCCAGGGGGCCAGCGCATAGTTCCAGGTTTCATACTCCCGGACATAGGCAACATGGAGACTGGGCTCGTCGGTAAACACATTCAGCGCCCGGCTGTATGCATCCGGAATGGTTTTCACGATTGGTTCAAAACACATATCGATGAACCGGCGCACCGCACGCTTGTCCATGATATTGATGTTCTTTCGGAAAGAGCTGACATTGTGGGTGCTGTGGGTTCCTTCATAGGCATCCTTGACACAGAATACATACAGAACTTCCTTTGCGGCCAGATCGCATTCCAGCTCTGTTTCCGTAAAAGGAACGGGAATCATCTGATCGAACTGCACATAACTTTCGTGAATACCGGGTGTTTCCACCGGGTACTTCGCAGCCCAGATAATTTTATCCGATTCATCATCCAGTCTGTATCTGGCGTGTACAGGTTCATAGGCAATACGCCGGTGCATATAGAAACCTTTTGCGGTATATTCCGGATGCCCATCCAGCGTAAGACCGCCGCCCTGTCCGCTGGGATATCCCATTTCGTCATAGATCCAGTAGGAAAGCCCGGCTTCGTCCATGGTATCCAGGATTTCACCAAACTTTTTTAGATTGTCCGGGTTGGAAGTAAACCCATCCGCAAAGGGAACATTGGTAACCGCACCGCCATAACCGAAATCGTTCAGTGCCTCCATGGCCATCTTAAGATCAGCCGGCCATCCGTGCATCATGGGATTGACCCGGTATTTTTTGGGGGGATTTTCAAAAATGCTCCGTTCTATCATAGAAACCTCCGGTAGATGAAAAGATTTGTTGACAACAGTATACATGAACACGGGCGGTTTTGCAATATTTCTTGTGAAAAAAGTGCATATAAAAATATCTCTTGCAAAAAGAACACAGCTGTGTTATACTGTCATTGAAATTTACACACAGGAGACAAAAGTATGGCAATCGTGACAATCATCGGCTCCGGCATGATGGGATCCGCACTTGCATTCCCGGCCAGAGAAAACGGGCACACCGTCCGTCTGGTGGGTACCCATCTGGACAGAGAAATTATTGAAACCTGCATCAAAACCGGCAGACATCCGAAATTCGAAAAGGATTTTCCCGCCGGAGTGGAATATTACCAGATCGAGGATATGGAAAAAGCCATTGACGGCGCAGATATGATCATCGGCGGTGTCAGCAGTTTCGGCGTGGACTGGTTTGGGGATTTTGTTCTGCCGAAGATTCCGGAGGAAATCCCGGTGCTTACCGTTACTAAAGGGCTGTGGAACACACCGGCGGGAGAACTGTTGCCGTATCCCATGGTCTGGAAGAAAAAACTGGATGCCATTGGTAAGAAGCTGTCTCTGAATGCAGTGGGCGGTCCCTGTACCAGTTATGAACTGGTAGCACATGACCAGACCGAAGTAGCGTTCTGCGGTGATGACCTGACTGTACTGGAAAAACTTCGTTCCATCATGAAAACGGATTACTACCATATCAGTATTACTACCGATGTGGTCGGGATCGAAAGTGCTGTGGCTCTGAAAAACGGATATGCGCTGGCTATAGCCCTGACCATCGGTCTGAACCAGAAAAACTTCGGAGATGATACGCTGCACTTCAATTCCCAGGCGGCTGTGTTCGGGCAGAGCGTAAAGGAAATGCAGTATCTGCTGACCATGCAGGGTGCCGGAACGCTGGACAATCTCTGTGTCGGTGCCGGGGATCTGTACGTAACGGTTTACGGCGGACGCACCAGACAGATCGGAATCCTGCTGGGGCGTGGCATGGATATAGATGCGGCAAGAGCAGAACTTGCTGGTGTCACGCTGGAATCTCTTGTGGTTGCTGTCCGGGTAGCGAAAGCCATGAAGGTAAAAGCCGCCAAAGGAGAAGCGGATCTTTCCATGTTCCCCCTGCTGATGCACGTGGATCAGATTCTGACAGAAAAAATGCCTGTGAATATTCCCTGGGAAAGTTTCACGTACGAGAAAGCATAAAGAAAAAATGAGGTCTGCCCTGTACCGCATGATGACGGAGAGGGAAGACCTCATTTCTGTCTGCTGATATTACTGCTCTTTTCTGCCGGACAGTTTGTATATCCATGTACCGAAATAGAACTTCGGAAGGTTCATCATTCTGCCGATCCGCTTGGGTTCCCTGAGCAGACGATAGAACCATTCCAGACCGAGCGTAATAAAAATCTTCGGTGCCCGTTTGGCGGTACCGGCATAAATGTCCACGGAGCCCCCCAGACCTGCCAGAATCTTTACATCCGGCAGGAATTCCCGGTTGGCATAGATCCATTTTTCCTGTGCCGGTGCGCCAAGACATACATACAGCACATCCGCTTTGCTCTGACGGATACTCTCCAGTACGGCTTCATTTTCTTCGCCCTCTTTTTTGAAATAGCCGTCATGGGTACCGGCGATCTGCAGACCGGGATATTTTTCCGTCAGTTTCTCCGCCGCAGTCAGTGCAACACCGGGCTTCCCCCCAAGAAGAAAGAGACGGTACGCAGGTCTGGCTGCCAGTGCTTCCGCCAGTTTTTCGCCGACCACAACCCCGGGTACCTTTTCCTTCAGAGGGGTTCCGAGAATTTTCGCAGCCTTGACAACACCGATCCCGTCGGGAATCAGCATATCCGCCGAGCCAACCACAGGGTAGAGGGCGGGATCATCCACACAAGCCTGCACGATTTCCGCATTGGGCGTGAAAAGCACAGTCTGTCTGCCGGACTCCAGCCTGTCAAGCAGGGCAGAAAGTGTTTCGGAGAGGGTCAGATTCTCAAACCAAAGCCCCCGCACATTGATCTTATCCATACTATACCTCCTCTTCTGCAAAAAACGTGCCGCAGGAGGTCATCCCGAGACACGTCTTTTTTCCAGATTCATCAAATATTCCGGACAGTCCGGCAGGGATTACTTGGCAGCGTCAGCCAGAAAATCAGCTACATCGCCTACGGTGATAAACTTGTGAACCACATCGTCACCGATTTCTACATCAAACTTTTCTTCGCAGAGAAGAACCAGATCAGCCAGCTCCAGAGAGTTGATGCCAAGATCATTTACAAGCTCAGCGGAAGGGGTAACATCGTCGGGATTAACGGAAAGCTCTTCAACGAGGAGAGCCTTAACTTTCTCAAACATGGGGGATATCCTCCTGAAAATATATAATAAATACCTAAAATGGAAATAGCATATATTATTATAGTGTGAGAGAAGTGCTGTGTCAAGGTTTTTTGCAAAAAAAATCAAAAGATTCTTGAAATTGTATTGAAAAGTACGAATCAATCCGTTATAATGGATACGGTGAGGGACACTGTTCCTCAAAACATAACGATTTCAGTGAAAAAAGGAGAATTCCTATGAAAACAAGTGTATCTACTTACAGCTTCGGCAGATATGTGGAAGAACTGGGCATTTACGGTGTGATTGACAAGACCGCTGAATTCGGTTTTGACGGTATCGAATTCGTGGAAGCCGGCTGGTCCAATACCTCTCTGGAAGAGCTGCAGAAGATCGGTGAATACGCCGCTTCCAAGGGTCTGGCTCTGGCCTCCTTCTGTATCGGTGCTGACTTTGTAAACGGCTCCGGCGGAGATACCGCTGCGGAAGTGGAAAGAGTCAAGGCACTGGTTGACAAGGCTGCTGCTCTGGGTGTAAAGAATATGCGTCACGACGTTGCAAGCCAGCCCAGAGGCCGTAAGATCAACATCGGCTACGACGACTGCCTGCCCACCATGGCAAAGGCAATCTACGAAGTTGCCGAATACGCACAGTCCAAGGGCGTGGGCACTATGACCGAAAACCACGGTTACTTCTCTCAGGACGTTCTCCGCGTGGAAAAGCTGATCAACACCGTTTCCCATCCCAATTTCGGCGCGCTGGTTGACCTGGGCAACTTCATGTGTGCAGACGAAGATCCCTGGAAGTCTGTAGCCATTCTGGCTCCCTACGCAAAGCACGTTCATGCAAAGGACTTCTTCAAGAAGAGCGGCATGGAAATCGCTCCCGGTGCTGGCTGGTTCCAGACCAGAGCAGGCGATTACCTGAGAGGCACCATCATCGGTCACGGGGAAGCCCGTATTTACCAGAGCATCCAGATCCTGAAGAAGTACGGTTACGACGGTTTTGTTACCGTTGAATTCGAAGGTATGGAAGACAATCTGAAGGGCATCCAGCTGGGTCTGGACAACCTGAAGAGATTTATCGGCTGAGTCAGCCCAGTAAGATAAAGGAGTACACCTACCGGAATGGAACCTGGTGCAAATCTGCCCGGCAAAGAACAGCAGAACGCTGCAGATGCCAGAGCAAAGAATAAAAAAAGAATCATTATCGCCTTCATTGTCATGTGCATCCTGGGACTAGTCAGCGCCGTCTGTTTGCAGAACCCCCAGTGGTTTGAGCTGAAGAGGGAAATGGTCGTAAATACCTCCATGTATTCCGACAGGATCATAAGCTATAATTTCTATCCTACGGATTATGATCTTGACGTCACAGCGGATGCCGTCTATATGGGGCTTGACCGGTATGTGTATTTCAAAAACGGTAATGAGACTATCGCCATTACAGATGGAGATTATGCAGCGTATAACCCGGCTGTGGCGTTTTTCGGAACCTACTTCGAAACCGTTATTGCCGGAGATGCGGATACTTATAACACCTTCTTCAGTGATCTGTATTATGAGACCAATAAGCCCTATGTACAGTTTGCTCCTCAGATGCTGTATGACATCCGCATAGAAATGCTGTCAAATGACCCGCAGAACAACGGTACCGTACTGTATGCCTTCAATGTGGAATACAAGATCCACCGGAATGACGGTACCTTCCGCAACGACATCGGCAGTGATGCTTCCAAGAAGCTGTATTTTGAACTGTACGAGGACAAGGAAGGCGTGGTCAAAATAGACCGTATCACTTACTATGTTCGATAAGGACGTAAAGCGGTTGTTCCCTTACCGGAATAGCCGCTTTTTTATTCCTTGAAAGGAGCTTATATGCCCCCTGTAAATTTACTGATCAAACCGGCTTCTTCACTGTGCAATATGCGATGCCGGTATTGTTTTTACTGTGATGTGGCGGAAAACCGGAATACCGCTTCCTACGGGATCATGACACCGGAAACCACGGAAGCCATGCTGAAGAATGTTTTTGCGTACGCCACAGGCAGTGTTTCCATCAGTTTTCAGGGCGGGGAACCCACGCTGGCAGGTGTTTCCTATTTCCGGCATTTTCACGAAATGGCTGAAAAATACAATACAGCAAACATACCTGTTTCTTATGCCATGCAGACAAACGGCTACAATATGCCGGAGGAACTGGCTAAGCTGCTGGCAGAACACCGGTATCTGCTGGGGGTTTCTCTGGATGGTATGGGAAAACTTCATGATGCACTCCGACCGGACAGCAGCGGGGAAGGTACGTTCCGGAAAGTCAATGAGACCCTGCATACCCTTGAGAAATACGGGATTGATTATAACATTCTGTGTGTCATCACGGAGCAGGCTGCCAGAAACGGCGCAGAGATCTACAAATATTTCCGCAGCCGGAATTTCCGGTATATCCAGTTTATTCCCTATGTTTCCGATTTCGGGAGAGAGGAGGAATCCCATCCGTTTACACTGACCAACAAGCAGTATGCACGTTTTCTGAATACCACATTCCGTCTGTACTATGAGGATTTCTGCAGCGGAAAATACATCAGTGTCCGGCAGTTTGATAATTTTGTCAGACTGGCAGCGGGGATGGCGCCGGAATGCTGCGGCATGAGCGGTGTCTGTTATGCTAATCTGGTAGTGGAAGCAGACGGAAGTGTGTATCCCTGTGACTTCTATGTGCTGGATGCATGGCGTATGGGGAATATTACTGCGGATCCGGTCCCGGAACTGCTGAAAACAGCCGCAGCTTTGGATTTTGTGAAGGTATCCGAACCTGTAGAAGAAAGCTGCCGCAGCTGTCCCTGTCTGCCTGTCTGTCGTGGAGGATGCAGGCGACACAGAGAAAAAGCGGACGGTACCATTGGTCTGAACCGATACTGCGAAGCGTATCAGGCATTCTTCCGGGAGAATATGACCTGGATCAGAACTATGGCAGCGCAGATTCGCCGATAAAGCAGATGTGTTATTCTTACACAGCAGAAAAGAATGTTTTTCGTATTAAAAACGCAAGAATCCAATAAAAGAGGGAATCCTATGTATAAAATAGATGCTCACAACCATGCCGATTATCATGGGCGGAATTTTGAAAGACATATCGCCGATATGGACGAAAAGGGCATTGCGAAAACGTGGCTGCTCTCCTGGGAATGTCCGTCTGACGAATGGGATCCGAACAGTATCTATGCGTTTTCACTCCATGATGACGGAAAATCTCCTGTACCCTTTATGGAATGCTGGGCGTATAAGCAAAAG
>JAFZET010000197.1 GCA_017560565.1 Clostridia bacterium
AAATCACTGAAATATCCCGCCGAATACCAGTCCCCTGCATACATCATATCCAGGATTACCTTATCCGCTTCTTCGGGAAACTGGGATGTAAAGGCAAAATAACCCTCCACGTTCATCGCCCACTGCAGATAGGTTCCGAACACATCCAGACGCAGTACAAAGGAATGTTTTTTTCTCCGGCTTCCTCATTTTCGTTTTCTCGGTATCTCCGGCGAAAAACCATAATATTTCCGGAATGCTCTGTAAAATGTGTTGTAGGAATTATAACCGATCAGTTCCGCAATTTTTTCCAGTGAAAAATCACTCTCCATGATATATTTCCAGGCAGAATGCATCCGGATATCCAGCACCACGACAGATACCGGCATTCCGAACAGTTCGTGAAAGATTCTGTTGATGTGTCTGGAACTGATATGGAATGTATTCTCCAGATCCTGCAGCAGTGTACTGCTGTCATAATGAAGCGAAATAAAATTGGTAATTTCATTCTGCAGCTTTATCTTTTCCGGAGAAATGATTCGGTAACTTCCTGCATCTCCCTGCTGATTCTGTTGTATATCTTCCGTGATGGCCAGAAACAACATACTGAACAGGATCCTGATCTTATGGATTCTCACCTGGATATCTTTCTGTTCTTTTTCCAGCTCCCTGATCCTGCGGATGCAGTCGGAAATCAAACTGCTTTGCCGGATAACAATATCTTTCACCCGGCTCAGAATATGAAAATAATAATCGAACTCCGAAAAACCGTCTGCATTGTTTTCCCGGATCAGTATGGAGAATAAGAACGTATATCTTTCAAATCCTTCCTCGGTGTAATTTGTGTGATGATAACAGTTCGGCGGAATCAGAATATATTCTCCGCAGTTTGCCGTGTATGTATTGGTCTGCGTCTTCATCTGCAGATGATTGTCCAGTACATAATGGAATTCAAACATGGCGTGAAAATGGGATCCGAACTGGATGGTATTATACTCAACAAGGTTCGTATTTCTTTCCCACCCACGGTCATAGATCGTAAGGAGCATATTTCCTATCTGTATATCGATGGTTCCGGGGGTGAGTTTTGTAATCTGTTCCATGCTTTCTGCTCCTCGGTTCGGATACGATTTCGGACAGATTCATTATAGCACATCTCCCTTTGCCCTACAATATATTACCCGGAATTTGATATTGCATTTTCGGACATATTTATGTGCATACTCGGCTGTATATGCAATTTACTGTTTTGTGTAATTATGCTATACTATAATCGTTATTTTGCGATTTTTAACAATTCCGCACAAAATCAAAACTTCTGACAACCTGTTTTCTACCCATATATCATCCGCATTCGGAGGTATCTCATGCTGCTTGTCCATGAAAATAAAACAGATTATCATATATGTACAGAATGAAGACAGCGTGAACAGACCGTACATATTTTTGGAACGGGAATACTGGGCGCCGCTAAGGTACGGCAGGGCAAAATTATCCCCGTCAATCCGAAAGTGGCTCCCGAATCGCCGTACCATTGACGATGGTACATTCACCATCCGTTCTTCCACCCGCCAGATTATGGACGGAAAACTGAAAGCCATGGGCGGCAGCATCACAGCACTGGAAAATTTCAACTGCCGCCGTGCCATTAACTATCTTATGGAACATAAACCCGTGGACGCAGACCGTATCGGCACGATGGGAATTTGGATTTGATTTCTTTATGAAATACCTTTGATATTATATTTGATATTATAAATGTAAGTATTTTACGTATCGTATCTTCTGTTTGAGGTTTTTTGTGAATACCATTACTCAAAATAAAATCCGGGCAATTACAATATATGCGCTTCGTACTGCGGCACTTCTCTGTGCCAACGGGTCTTTGATGCAGACCTTTCTCAGCATTACCGGTTTTTCGGAACAGCACATATATATCCATGCCTCTTTATTCAATGCGGTCAATGTGCTGACCATACTGTTCTGTGCCCGGTTTGCGGACACAGGCAACGTCATCCGGCGGTCTGCCATTGTGCAGATTCCGGGCGGTCTGTTGTTTCTCTTCTATCTGCCCCTTTGCATGATCCATAACGTGACTGTCTCTGCCTATATCTGGCTTTTGCTGATCAGCATTCTGCAGTCTGTTACCTTTGCCCTCCATACGATCTGTGAATATAAAACACCGTATTATATATTCCGTATCGAAGAATATGGCATGGTCATGTCCGTCTGCGGGATTCTGTCATCCGGAATCTCTTTTGGTGCCGGTACTCTGATCAGTTTTCTCAGTATACGGTATTCCTACAACCGGATCATGCTGGCGGCAT
>JAFZET010000198.1 GCA_017560565.1 Clostridia bacterium
GGGGTGGGAATGCATTGATATCATTGATCTTGGGCAGCCGGTGGGGGTCTGCCGGATGTACGGACACCAGATCATCCGGTATGTGCACGTGATGCAGCACCCGGACTATCATCGTACTATCGGGGCAGGCTGTGTCTGTGCCGGTCGGATGGAGGGGGATATCGAAGCGGCAAGACAGCGGGAGAGCGAGTTCAAAAACCGCCTTGCACGGCTGGAGACCTTTATGGCACTGCCCCGGAAGCGGAGCCGCAACGGGCATGAATATGTAAAATACAAAGGGGAGATCATCACCCTGCTGGAAGACAAGTACAGGAAAGGGCAGTGGAAAACCGCTTTCCGGAACCGGTATTCCCAGCCGTACCCTACGAAAGAAGAGGCACTGCGGGCGGTGTTTGAAGAGATCGATGGGGAGAATGGGAGATAAGAAGTCAGAGATAAGAAATAAGAAGTAGTTTCAGATAGAATAACGGCTTACAGAACCGGGATACGTTTGTATCGCAGGTTTCGTAAGCCGTTTTTTACGGAAGACGGATATCGTCTCTTGTCATCTGGTGTTCCAGCCAGTCGAGGAGTTTTGTTATGCTTTCTTCGTCTTCGTGTACCCGCTCTATTTCGGAGAGGGTCTGCCACCAGAAGGAGTTCATGTACCGGAAAAGGAGCGGGAAGGCTTCTCTTTCCTGTTCGCTGAAGGTGTAGGTTTCCTGCACATAAGCCATGTTCCGCAGGAAGGAGCGGATCCGGATGTCGTCGAGAGCCTTGTCGTAATGACACAGGCGGGCGTCGTTTTCGCCGAACAGGCACCGGTCGTACACGGCCCACAGTGCCTCTCTGACGGTGTAGTTCAGCACCGGTTCCCTGCCGCACAGGTTGAAATCGATGAGTCCCGCAAACCGTCTGTTTTCGTCCAGCAGGATATTGCTTTCGTTCAGATCTCCCTGAAAACAGGAGACTGGCAGGGTGTGGTAGATCTTTTTCAGCTCCGCCTGATTCCGGTAAAACAGATCCAGCAGGGCTTCCGTCCGGGGCAGATGACGGGGCAGGTTTTCCTTTACGTAGTCCCGGAACAGGAGGGCGCACTCGGTTCCCTCATCAGTGGTGTCCGGCGGACTGAAGGGTTCCAGCAGACAGTAGGCTGAGGACCAGTCCAGAAAATCCAGTCCGGCGGAGGCGATCTTCCCGAGAGAACGCATGACATCCGGGGTGTAGGTGTAGTTTCCGTCCTCATCCCGGCAGTCTTCTTCCCCGATATGCTCGGCGGTTTCATAGACGGCGAATTCTTCGGCGTAACAGAAATAGTCCCGTCCGTCCTTTGTTTCACAGCAGATGGTTTCCCCGGTGCGGGCGGGGATCACGGCAGGACAGTAGATCCCGGCGTCCCGGTATGCATCCATCAGCCGCAGCCAGCCTTCGATCCGGCGTCTGTCGCTGAAGGTGTTGGACATATATTTGATGACGAGTTTTCTTTTACCGTCATTGGCAATGTATACTTTCCGGAAATCGTTGTCGCCCCGGCACAGATCCAGCACCTGCACCGCCGGTTCGGTATCAAAATACAGGGATACGGGATATTCCAGAAAAATCACCTCTTTTCAGCTCTGTCTGTAAACCATCTGAATTGTTTGGTTCACTGCATCCGATGGTGGAACAGCAAACGAATGATTTGGTATTCAACTACTCAATACGGTATAATCTACGATTCATTTTTACGAAATTGTATGTTTGGCTTACAGAAATGTGAATATTGCAAGATGTCAGACGGCGGGATGTGGGCATCCCGCCCTACGGTTTATATCATTTATTCAGCCAACAGCGGTTTGGTTAATCATTGTTTACTTACTTCTTACCTCTTACCTCTTAATTCCCTTCCCTGCCGCTGCAAACGCAAGAAACATCACCAGCTGCACAGTCACAACGGTGGCGCCCGTCTGGAGGGAGAAGAGACACGCCAGAACAAAGCCCATGGCAAAGCTGATCACGGACACAACGGCGGACACCCATACCGTGGCACGGAAGCTGCCGGTGACACGCATGGCGGTCATGGGGGGGAACAGGATCAGGGCGGAGATCATGATGGCGCCCATCATTTTCATACCCACCACGATGGTGATCCCCGTGAGAATGGCCATGACCAGATCCAGCACCTCCGTATGTACCCCGGCGGAGCGGGCGAAGGGTTCGTCAAAGGTCACGGCGAAGATCCGGCGGGCGCACAGGACGTACCACACCAGCACCAGGGCGGACAGGATCACGCTGAGCCACAGATCCTTGTCGGTCAGAGTCACCAGAGATGCAGAGCCGAACAGGGAGCTGCACACATCGGCACTCCGCACGCCCAGAATGTTGTTGATGAGGGTACCGATGGCTACCGCACCGGTGGAAACAATGGCGCAGGCGGCGTCCCCTTTGATTTTCTTCGACCGGCTCAGGCGCAGGATCAGCACCGCCGCCAGAATGACCACGGGCAGGGAGGCTTCCATGGTATATGCCCCTGCCACACCGGCGGCTGTACAGAGAGCCAGGGCGAAAAAACCCACATGGGACAGTCCGTCGCCGATCATGGAATAGCGTTTCAGTACCAGAGATACCCCAAGCAGGGCGGAACAGAGGGACACCAGCACCCCTACAATGAGGGAGCGGATCACCACGGCGGTCAGGAAGGGGGAAGCAAGGATGGCTTCAATGGTCATGTTATTTCTCCTCCTTTCCGAGGGGGGGCATCCGGGTGGGGCGTGGGAGCTCCAGAGACGGGGCGCCGGGGATCTGAATGGGTTTTCTGACAGGATCTGCGCTGCCCGACCGGTTGTGTTCCATACCGCAGCAGCTGCAGCCGGAGTCGTCTGCCAGACCTGCCCGGTATTCCTCCGCTGTGCCGAAGAAATTGGAGCGGTCTTCTCCGCCGCCGTGACGCTGGCACAGACAGAGAATGTGGGTGGATTCCTCCAGTGCCGCCTCCATATCGTGGGTCACCATAAGAATAGCGGTGCCGTTTTCGTGGAGCCGGCGGATGATGGCATACATTTCCCTTGCCGCATCGGGATCCAGTCCGGTGACGGGCTCGTCCAGGAGAAGAAGGGTATCGGAAGCGCACAATGCTCTTGCCAGAAGCACTCTCTGCTGCTGTCCGCCGGAGAGTTCGTTGTAGGAGCGTTTTTTCAGTCCGTCCATCCCCAGCATGGCAAGGGCTTTTTCGGCACGTTCCACGGACGCTCTGTCATACCCGAAGCCGGGCCAGAGGCGGTTTTTCACCCGTCCCAGATTACCGGACAGGGTCACTTCCCACACGGATGCCGGAAAATCCCGCTGGATCTCCGACTGCTGGGGCAGATAGCCGATCGATACCCCTTCCGCCACGGTCAGGGTACCGGATGCAGGATGCAGGATACCGGTGACGGCACGCATCAGGGTGGACTTGCCGCTGCCGTTGGCACCCACGATACACAGGTACATCCCCGGGGTCACGGAAAAGGATAAATTCTCCACCACTGGACGTCCGTCATAGGACAGGGTCACATCCCGGGCTTCGATCAGGTGTTTCTTTACTTCCATAGTTTCTCCAGTACGGCGCAGTTTCTCTCCATCAGGTCGATGTAGGTCACGCCGGCGTCAAAATCTTCTTTGGTTACGTTGTGGCAGGAGTGCAGCTCGGCGATCTCCAGGCCTGCTGTCTGTGCCGCCACTGCTTTTGCGGTCTGACAGTCCGAAAGCTCCGTCACAAGGATTGTACCCTGCCTCAGGGATTCCGCCTTGCCGATCAGCATATTGACCGTTTCCAGGGAGGCTTCCGTATCGGAACTGCAGCCCTCAAAAGCTGCCGTATAGGCGATGCCGTATTCTTCCGTCAGGTAGGCAAAGGGGAACCGGTCGGCTACCAGGATCTCCGGGTTTTCTGTGGAAGAAACCAGTGTGCGGAGCTTTTCATCCAGCACCGTCAGGTTGTACTTTACCGATTCATCGGGCGTCCAGTTTTCGTAATACCCTTTCAGTGCGTCCAGCATGGCTTCGTGGATTACGATGGCGTTGGGCACGGACAGCCACACATGGTCGTCGATCCCTTCCCAGTGGTTTTCGTGATGTTCTCCGTGGTCGTGGTCATGTTCGCCTGCGGCATGGTGCAGGGTTCCGGCTTTCTCTACTGCTTCCATGGCGCAGAAGGCGGGGATCTCAATGCCGTTTTCCCCGAAGGCGTGCAGGGCATCGTACACCCAGCCCTCCCCTTCGCCGCCCACATAGGCAAACAGGTCGCAGGTCTCGATTTTTGCCATATCGGCAAGGGTCAGCTCATAGTCGTGGGATTCCGTACCGGGGGAGATCAGCATGATGACTTCGTCCTCCGGGCGGGCAAGGGTTCTTGCGGCATCGTACAGGAAGAAGTTGGTGGTGACGATGGTGATGCCGTCCTTTTCGGGAATGCCGTCGCCGATGATATGGCTGCAGCCGGTACAGGTCAGGCACAACGTGATAAGGAGTGCAAAAAATCGTTTCATACGCTGGCTCCTTTCCGGCAATGCTCACAGA
>JAFZET010000199.1 GCA_017560565.1 Clostridia bacterium
CGGCAGTCAGCAGCCATCGCCCTTGCTGCAGCTCTCCATGAACACCGCCGGGGTAACCAGATCACCCGTTATGTAACCGTTGGTCTGGGTCTGATTACTGCTATCGGTTACTACAACATCCTGAAGAGCCAGGGTATCCTGATCGATACCTCCTTCTTCGCAGCTGTAGTAATCGTAACCAGCTATTGTGCCGGTTCCGCACTGGTTATGTGGCTGGCTGAAAAAATCAACGAAGACGGTATTGGCAACGGTATCTCCATGATCCTGTTCATCAATATCATCTCCCGTCTGCCCTCCATGTTCTCCTCTCTGATCGCTCTGGTTACCGGTAACGGTCAGTACATGAAGGCAGATGATACTGTAGGTACGATCCCCGTGTGGCTCGGCATCATCCTGGCAATCCTGGCAGTTGCTGCTATGATCGCTATGGTTGGTTTCATCGTTTGGATGACCCATTCCGAACGCCGCATCCCGGTTCAGTACGCAAAGAAGGTTGTCGGCAGAAAGATGTACGGCGGTCAGTCTTCCAACCTGCCTATCAAGGTTAACATGGTTGGTGTAATGCCCATCATCTTCGCCAACTCCATCATTACGATTCCTCAGACGATCGCTATGTTCTGCCCCACTCCTGCTGAAGGGTCCTTCTGGGCTGGTTTCCTGGGTCTCTTCGCATCTGACAGCTGGTTCTATGCGATCCTCACCCTGGTTCTCATCGTTGCTTTTGCATACTTCTATATCTCGATTTCCTTTAATCCGATCGAAGTTGCCAACAACATGAAGGCCAACGGTGGCTTTATTCCTGGTATCCGTCCCGGTCGTCCTACGTCCGAGTACATTACCAAGATCCTCTCCCGTGTTACCTTTATCGGCGCGCTCATGCTGGGTGTTATCGCTGTTCTGCCTCTGATTGCGAACATCATCTCCCGCGGTGCTATGTCCGGTCTCGCTTTCGGTGGTTCTTCCATCATCATCGTTTGTGGTGTTGTTCTGGAAACCATCCGCGAAATTGAAGCACAGATGACTATGCGTCACTATAAGGGTTTCCTGGAATAATTCGTAATTAAGCCCAATGATAAGCGACGGTTTGCGGTTCTTTGAATCTTCTTTCCGTCGCTTTGTTGGCTTTTTCCGCTGAGGTGGGGGAGTTCATGGCGTTTTGGAGAAGAGACGGGGCGCTTTTTTAGGTCGCGTCTCTCCATCCGAACACCCGGGATTACTTACGTACCCCGGTACTACCCAACCACTGTAACCAAAAAGGAGCAAAAGAAATGAGAAAACTGAATCTGATTCTGCTGGGCGCACCCGGCGCAGGCAAGGGAACTCAGGCAGAAATTATTGCTGAGAAGTTTGCGATTCCGACCATTTCCACCGGTGCAATGATCCGTGAAGAAATCGCATCCGGCAGCGAACTGGGCGAAACCGTAAAGAGCTATACCAATAACGGCAAACTGGTGCCCGACTCTGTGGTGATCGACATCATCAAGAACCGCCTGGCAAAGGACGACTGCGTGGGCGGCTTTATCCTGGACGGCTTCCCGAGAACCGTTCCCCAGGCAGAAGCACTGGACGAAATGGGTGTGGAAATCACCGATGTTCTGTCCATCGAAGTAGCCGACGAATCCATTATGGAAAGAATGGGCGGACGCCGTGTGTGCAAGAAGTGCGGCGCAACCTTCCATGTGAAGTACAATCCCTCCCCCGCCGGCGAAAACTGCCCCTGCGGTGAACCCCTGTCCATCCGCGCCGACGACGATCCGGAAGTGGTCAAGAGCCGCCTCGTGATCTACCACGAACAGACCGAACCCCTCAAGGATTTCTATCAGTCCAAGGGTCTGCTCAAGATCGTGTACGGTCAGGAAAAGCTCGAAGACACCACTGCGCTGACGCTGGCTGCTCTGTAAGTTTTTTTGGGGGGGAGACGGGTCGCTTTCTTGAAATTCCACTTTACTGCGTAAAGTGAGCAAAGAACTTCAGAACTGTCCGAGCTTGACCGCTTCCCCCTCAAACAAACACCGTAAACCAAATAAAATTTCTATAGAAAAACCTATGATAATCTTAAAAAACGAAGAACAGATCCGCAGGATGAAGACGGCCGGACGGATCACCGGGGAAGCACTGCTGGTGGCCCGGGAAATGATCAAAGAAGGCGTGACGACCAAGCAGATTGATGATAAGATCCGGCAGCATATCGAGAAGTGCGGGGCAAAACCGTCTTTTCTCGGATACGGCGGATTTCCCGGCAGCGCCTGTATCTCTATCAATGACGAAGTGATCCACGGGATCCCCTCCAAGGATAGAGTGCTGATGGAAGGTGATATTGTCAAAGTGGACGTGGGTGCTTATATCGGCGGATACCACGGCGACAGCGCCAATACCTTCGGCGTGGGAAAAATCTCCGAAGACGCACAGAAACTCATCGATGTGACCAAACGTGCCTTTGAAGTGGGCGTGGCTGCCATTACCACTGACGGCGGCAGAATCGGCGATATCGGTGCAGCGATCGATGCCTACGTTAGGGAAAACGGCTGCTCTACCGTCAAGAAATACGTGGGTCACGGCATCGGCGCAGACCTCCATGAAGACCCCAACGTGCCCAACTTCGGTACCAAAGGCAGAGGTCCCCGGCTGTGCAGAGGTATGGTCATTGCCATCGAACCCATGATCAACCTGGGCGGCGACGCCGTAGTGGAACGTCCCGATCACTGGACTGTGGTCACAAAGGACGGCTCCCTGGCGGCGCATTACGAGCATACCGTGGCTCTTACTGCCGACGGCCCTGTGCTGCTGACCAAAGTGGATTGACAATATGGACGAGATCATCATCAGACCCAGGGAAGACCAGCCCGTGTGGGTTGTGCAGTCTGTCTGCGGGAGAGACCGTAAACGTGTCTTTCTGGCTTTCCGGCAGGCGGCAGAGGAAAAAAATCCCGCCGTACACGGCACTTTCCCGTCAATCTATACAGTGAACGGTACACTTCATAGGGTAGAATGCCCAAAAAAGAAGCATCTTTCCCATGTGAAAGTCATCGGAACGCTGAACGACGAGGAGCGGAATGCACTGTTTTCGGACTATTCCAACAAAACAGCGGCCTCTCTTGTCCAAAAATATGACGAGTTTGGAGAACTTTTGCAAAAACGTGAAAACAGCGAAAATTTGTATTGACTTTTATGCATTTTTCACGTATAATGAAAGAACGGTGCGTCCGGCGAAGGGATAGCTATGCCTGCATTTCGTATCTACTTGTGTAAAGCGAAAGCGTGGGGGAGCCGCCGTAGACGGATGCATAAAACAACTCAGCAGAAGTGGGAGGAGACACAAGTTGCCTAAGGATGACGTAATTGAATTCGAAGGTACGGTCGTGGAAGCGCTGCCGAACGCTACGTTCAAAGTAAAGCTCCCTAACGACATGATCGTGACGGCCCATATTTCCGGCAAACTCAGAATGAATTATATCAAGATCCTGCCCGGTGATAAGGTTACGGTGGAAGTTTCCATCTATGACCCCACCAAAGGCAGAATCACCTGGAGAACCAAGGGTTAAGCCGCGGCGGACGGATCCGAAAGGCGAAGTCCGTGCAGTCGGTGTGTTCCTGCGGCACTCGTGGCGGCGTGTCACGGCTGCATGATCTCTTCCGGTGCATGACCGATAAAAGCTGCAGTGACCGATCTGATGCCCCTCTGATGGCTTGTGTGAAGCCTACAGGAGAGGTTGGACGGCGGCAGGGGTCAGATGACCGGGAACGGATCATAGATGCGCCGGCATGATGAGACGAAGGAACGCTCATGATTCCGAAGAGACCCGATCCCGGTGCGGGACTCTGTTTTATAGAATGGTCTGCATTTCAACCATCTATAGAATGCCGAAAACCGGTACGCATGGAAGACAGAGCACCGTATTTTAGCAGGATATGGAGGTGCTCGTACCCGCAGGAAAACGGCGGGACTCTTCCGCAAGAAATACAGAAAGGTGGAAATTACAGTGAAAGTAAAGCCTTCCGTAAAGAAAATCTGCGATAAGTGCAAGATTATCAAGAGACATGGTCATGTAATGGTAATCTGCGAAAACCCGAAGCACAAGCAGAGACAGGGTTAAAATTAACGAGAAAGGTGGATAACGCAAATGGCTCGTATATCCGGTGTTGACATTCCGAATAACAAGCGTGTAGAGATCGCTCTTACCTACATTTATGGTATCGGTCCCAAGAGCTCCAAGGACATTCTGGCAAAGACCGGCATCAATCCTGACATCAGAGCAAAGGATCTGACCGAAGACGATATCGCAAAGCTGCGTGACGAAATCGAAAATAACTACACTGTAGAAGGTGAACTGCGCCGCGAAGTCGCTATGAACATCAAGCGTCTGGTGGAAATCAACTGCTACAGAGGTATTCGTCACAGAAAGGGTCTGCCCGTTCGTGGTCAGAGAACCAAGACCAACGCCAGAACCAGAAAAGGTCCTGCAAAGACCATCGCCAACAAGAAGAAGTAATAAAAGGAGTGAGAGGACGAAATGGCAAAGGCTGCTAAGAAAGTCATTAAGAAGCGTCGTGACCGGAAGAATATTGAAAAAGGTCACGCACATATTCGCTCTACCTTCAACAATACCATCGTAACCATCACTGACGTACAGGGCAACACCATCGCATGGGGTTCCTCCGGTGAAATGGGCTTCAAGGGTTCCAAGAAGAACACTCCCTTCGCCGCTCAGACCGCTGCTGAACACGCTGCCAAGGGTGCTATGGATCATGGTATGAAGACTGTTGAAGTGTATGTAAAGGGTCCCGGCAACGGTCGTGAAGCTGCTATCCGCGCTCTGCAGACCACCGGTCTTGACATCACCCTCATCAAGGACGTTACCCCCATCCCCCACAACGGCTGCCGTCCGCCGAAGCGCCGCAGAGTTTAATCCCGCGCTAAAAGAACGAATTTTAGGAGGAAAATTACAATGGCAAGATATACTGGTCCTTCCTGCAAGCTCTGCCGTCGTGAAGGCAAGAAGCTGTTCCTGAAGGGTGACCGCTGCCTGTCTGACAAGTGCGCAGTAGCACGCCGGACAACCGTTCCCGGACAGCATGGTGCAGGCCGTAAGACCATCAAGGAATATGGACTCCAGCACAGAGAAAAGATGACTGCCCGTCGTTACTACGGCGTACAGGAAAAGCAGTTCAAGGGTTACTACGTACAGGCCGACAAGAAGGCTGGCATCACCGGTGAAAACCTGCTGACCATCCTGGAATGCCGTCTGGACAACATCGTGTACAGAATGGGTCTGGCATCCAGCCGTAAGGAAGCTCGTCAGATGGTTCGTCACGCACACTTCACCCTGAACGGCAAGAAGGTTGACATCCCCTCCATCATCTGCAAGGTTGGCGACACCGTTGCACTGAAGGAAAAGAGCAAGGGCTCCGAAAAGTTCAAGGCACTGCTGGAAACCGCAGATACCGCTGTTACTCCCAAGTGGCTGGAAATCGACCTGGCAAACGTTTCTGCCAAGATGATCGCTATGCCCAAGAGAGAAGACGTGGACTTCCCCTTCGAAGAACAGCTCATCGTCGAACTTTACTCCAAGTAATAATCTACCCAAAGAATGCTCCGCGGACTGTGCTCCCGACCCTTTGGGCAGATTGGGTGCGGCGGAACATGGCCGTCTTATGTGCCGCCTGATGGGGAAGAGATTTCCCCGGAAGATTTTCCGGACGGCATAAGCGTTACGGAGCAGAAAAGCATTTTGCAAAAATCAAGGTTTTATACTCGTGTGGATTTGCAAATATTGAAATACGGAGGGTTATTATTACATGATTGAGATAGAAAAGCCGAATATTGCGACAATCAATTTAAGCGAAGATGGCAGAAACGGTAAGTTCATTATCGAACCTCTGGAAAGAGGCTACGGGATCACACTGGGCAACTCTCTGCGCCGTGTGCTGCTGAGCTCTCTCCCCGGTGTGGCTGTGACCAGCATCAAGATCGACGGCGTACTCCACGAGATCTCCACCATTCCCGGCGTCAAGGAAGACGTAACGGAAATCGTGCTGAACGTGAAGGGTATCACCGCAAAGCTCCATGCCGACGGTCCCAAGACCGTTGTGATCGATACCACCGGAGCCTGCGACATTACCGCCGCTGATATCAAGCAGGACGCAGACATCGAAATTCTGAATCCGGATCACCATATCGCCACCGTCGGTGACAATGTTCGCTTCTACATGGAGCTGACCTTCGATCATGGCCGTGGATATGTGTCGCAGGAAAAGAACAAGCAGCTCTATCTGGCAAACAGTCAGGGTGTGGCAGCTCCCATCGGCACCATCTTCACCGACTCGATTTACACTCCGGTTTATAACGTAAACTATACCGTCGAGAACACCCGTGTGGGCAGCAGCACTGACTACGACAGACTGACGCTGGAAGTGCTGACCAATGGCGTGATCCTGGCGAAAGAAGCGATTTCGCTCGGCGCCAAGATACTCAACGAGCATCTCAATTTGTTCGTCGATCTCTCCGACGAAGCAAAGAATGCGGAAATCATGGTTGAACGCGAAGAAACCATCAAGGAAAAGGTTCTTGAGATGACCATTGAGGAGCTTGACATGTCCGTCCGCAGCTTCAACTGCCTGAAGCGCGCCGGCATTGACACTGTAGAAGATCTGATCAACCGTACTGAGGACGACATGATGAAGGTTCGTAACCTCGGTAAGAAATCGCTGGAAGAAGTTATCCAGAAGCTCCACTCCCTGGGTCTCGACCTCAAGAAGGAAGAAGAATAAAGGGGTTGGATGTCCGTTACCGCTGTCAGCCGAAGGATTGGTTCCCGGCGCCGGCAGAACGGACAGGATAACAAAAGTATAACAGATTGAATCGTCCCGGATCGGCACGGTCTTCGGATCGTGAATGGGATAGACCGACTGCCGCAGCGATTCGCGGTATATCGGAACCAAACAAGCTTTAAGGAGGACATGGATCATGCCCGGTACCAGAAAACTCGGCAGACCGACGGCTCATAGAAACGCTATGCTTCGTGGTATGGTAACTTATCTTCTCGAAAACGGTTACATCGAAACCACGCTGACCCGCGCTAAGGAAGTTCGTTCCATCGCCGAAAAGATGATTACTCTCGGCAAGAAGAACACCCTGGCTACCCGCCGCGCTGCTCTTGCTTATATCACCAAGGAAGATGTTGTGAAGAAGCTCTTCGACGAAGTAGCTCCCAAGTACGCTGACCGTAACGGTGGTTACACCCAGATCTACAAGCTGGGGCCCCGTCGTGGTGACGCAGCCGAAATGGCTCTCATCAAGCTGGTTGATTAATTAAAAATGATTTTGCACCTTCTGTGGTTTTTCTGCAGGAGGTGCTTTTTTTAGCACTCACGGAGAAAACGCTTTGTGAATTATATGTAAACTATAGAAAAAACACTTGATTTTTCCACCTGATAGGGGTACAATAATACCATCGGTTTTGGCACTCGGATGATGTGAGTGCTAAATGGTGAAAACCCCCGATAAACATAAAATATTGTAAAAATTAAAGGTATCATACAGGAGGCACCTCAAATGACACTGAAACCCCTCGCTGACAGAGTTGTTGTAAAGTCTGTAGAAGCTGAAGAATCCACCAAGTCCGGTATCGTACTGCCCGGTACTGCCAAGGAAAAGCCCCAGGTTTGCGAAGTTGTGGCTGTAGGCCCCGGCGGAAACGTAGACGGCAAGGAAGTTACCATGATCGTAAAGGTTGGCGATAAGGTTATCACCAGCAAGTACGCAGGCACTGAAGTAAAGTGCGACGGCGTGGAATACAACGTAGTTCGTCAGAGCGACATTCTGGCAATCGTTGAATAACAGGTAAGAAGTAAGAGTTAAGTAAATAAGAAGTATCACGTGCATCCAAAGCGGTTCCTGGGTCTGTTCTGAATCAGCGGAAACACCAAAAAGGTGTTTGATTGCTTATCTTTTCAACACCCACCAGTGCGAAGCACGGAGATATTGCAAGGTCAGAAAACGCGAAGCCGCTGTAAAAAAAACAGTTTGTACCAAACAAATTTGAATTCGCAAAAGCCGAGCGCACCCGGATCTGCACAAACAAAATTCAATCAAAAACAGATTAAAAGTTTTGAAGGGGGTCTGGGGGAAACTTTTCCCAAAAGTTTCCATCCAGAAAAAAACGCCTCCAACACAAAAAGGAGAAAAGAATCATGGCAAAGGATATCAAGTACGGCATCGACGCAAGAAATGCGCTGATCGCCGGTGTAGACAAGCTGGCTAACACTGTAAAGATCACCATGGGTCCCAAGGGCCGCAACGTGGTGCTGGACAAGAAGTACGGCACTCCCCTGATCACCAATGACGGTGTGACCATCGCCAAGGAAATCGAACTGGAAGACGCTGCTGAAAACATGGGCGCACAGCTGATCCGTGAAGTTGCTTCCAAGACCAACGACGCAGCCGGTGACGGTACCACCACCGCAACCCTGCTGGCACAGGCATTCGTACACGAAGGTATGAAGAACGTTACCGCCGGTTCCAACCCCATGGTTATCCGCAAGGGTATCCAGAAGGCCGTTGATAAGGCTGTAGCCGCTCTGGCTGCTAACTCCAAGGTAGTGGACGGTAAGGAAGATATCGCCCGTGTAGGCACCGTTTCCTCCGGCGACGAAGTGATCGGTACCCTGATCGCTGACGCTATGGAAAAGGTTACCGCTGACGGCGTAATCACCGTAGAAGAATCCAAGTCCGCTGAAACCTACTCCGAAGTGGTAGAAGGTATGCAGTTCGACCGTGGCTACCTGTCTCCCTACATGGCAACCGATACCGACAAGATGGAAGCCGTTCTGGACGACGCTCTCATCCTGATCACCGAAAAGAAGATCTCCAACGTACAGGACATCCTGCCCCTGCTGGAACAGATCGTTCAGTCCGGCAAGAAGCTGCTGATCATCGCTGAAGACGTAGAAGGCGAAGCACTGACCACTCTGGTTCTGAACAAGCTGCGCGGTACCTTCGTATGCGTTGCCGTTAAGGCTCCCGGCTTCGGTGACAGAAGAAAAGAAATGCTGCGTGACATCGCTATCCTGACCGGCGGCGAAGTGATCTGCGACGAACTGGGTCTGGATCTGAAGGAAGCTACCATCGATCAGCTGGGTCAGGCACGCCAGATCAAGGTCAACAAGGACAACACCATCATCGTAGGCGGCACCGGCGACAAGGACGAAATCGCTGGCAGAATCGCTCAGATCAAGGCTGCTATCGAAACCACCACTTCCGACTTCGACCGTGAAAAGCTCCAGGAAAGACTGGCCAAACTGTCCGGCGGCGTTGCCGTAATCAAGGTTGGTGCTGCTACCGAAACCGAAATGAAGGAAAAGAAGCTGCGTATCGAAGACGCTCTGAACGCTACCCGTGCCGCTGTGGAAGAAGGCATCGTAGCAGGCGGCGGTACCGCTTACATCAACGTTATCGATGATGTTGCAAAGCTGCTGGATACCGTTGAAGGCGACGAAAAGACCGGCGTACAGATCGTTGTAAAGGCTCTGGAAGCTCCCGTTCGCCAGATCGCTGAAAATGCAGGCTTTGAAGGCTCCGTTATCGTTGACAAGATCGTATCCTCCGGCAAGAAGGGCTACGGCTTCGACGCTTACAACGAAGTATACTGCGACATGATGGAAAAGGGTATCGTGGACCCCACCAAGGTTTCCCGTTCCGCTCTCCAGAACGCCGCTTCCGTTGCCGCTACCGTTCTGACCACCGAAGCTCTCGTAGTTTCCCTGCCCGAAGAAACCCCTGCAGCTCCCGCAGGCGGCATGGGCGGCGGTATGGGCGGTATGTATTGATCCCTCGGCTCCCCGCAATATTTCAGCCCCGGTACGCTTTGTGCCGGGGTTTTTGTATCTAGAAAACCCCCGGCTAGGCCGGGGAGTTCAAATAAGGCTATGCCTATAAGTCTTGAACAAAAAAACTCCTTTTGATAAAATAG
>JAFZET010000200.1 GCA_017560565.1 Clostridia bacterium
GCCAGGGAAGTGGCTCCGAAAATCCTGAAAAGCTATATGAGAAA
The DNA here is from genome assembly GCA_017560565.1 of Clostridia bacterium. Classification (GTDB taxonomy): domain Bacteria; phylum Bacillota; class Clostridia; order Oscillospirales; family CAG-272; genus UMGS1696. The sequence goes on from JAFZET010000200.1 coordinate 45, forward strand.
TCTGCAGGACAGGGACGGGCTGCACTTCCTGGAAGCCAGGATCACCGGGATGGACGTGGAACGGATAAATACGGGAACGGCATCAGATCTTGCGATGTTTCGGATGGACTTTGCCCTTATATCCGAAGAGGTATTGGTCATTCCCGATGGCTGTACTGTGGAAGACGGCTGGATCACCGGAGAGATCTGGTGGAACAGCCCCAATCTGGTATTGAATGCAGTAGGATGAAGGTGCCGGTACTGCCGGAATGTATGAAACCGTCATCCAGCAGACCTGCGGCGAAAGGAACAAAGGGAAAAGCCGTCTGCGGAAATTTTCTGCGGCGGCTTTTTCGGATCCGGGAACTTTTGGGAATACAGATCGTCTTATGGAATAAGGAAACAGAACTCCCAAAAGGAGGGTACAGTATGAAAAGATATTTGATTCTGCTTTTGGCTTTACTGCTGCTGACAGGATGCCGTACAGCTGAAGTAAGAGAAACCGAAAGTCTTCCGGAAATCCGGACGAAAACGGAAACTCAGCCGGAAACCATACCGGAAACGGAGAGGAAAACCGAGATCCCGGCGTCTGAAACAGAACCGCTGGAAACCGAGACGCCGGAAAGGGAAAAACCGAAACCGTTTGCACGGCTGGTGTCCGGAGAGGAGAATTTCGTCCTGTCCACCGTGACCATACCGGGGGATTTCCGGATGTGCTGGGAATATGACGATACCCATATGCTGTACATGACCTGGACGCCGGTTGTTGTACGGCGGAAAGCCTGCTGGGAGATGCAGCTGTATATGGTGGATCTGACTGCCGGAGCGATTATCGCCAGAGGATCCTGGACAGGGGATGTACTGTGGGATTCCCTGAATGGTAATATGATCTACCACTACCGGCTGGATCAGAGCACTGGGATCGCATATGCCGACAACCCCATGCTGCTGCATATCGGCGAAGACGGCACGATCAACTTTCTTTCCGCCACCAGTACGGTTGCCTCTCCCCCGGTTCTGGAAGTACACCCTTACCCGTTTGTCAGTTCGGACATCACTTCTCCGGACGGACGCTACCATGTCCAGCAGACAATCGATGATATGGCAGGCCACGGCGGGCTGGATCTGCTGTATTCGGATCTGACCACGGTACGCCTGTTTGAAGCCGTCATGCTGGACGATACGATGGCAAACGGCAAAAAAGCCGGGATCCATGATGTGCGTATCTATAACCCCATCGGTTTTCTGGACGAAACACGGTTTGTGTACCGGATCGGCGGCTGGGAATGGACAGTCGGCTACGGCATCTGGGATCTTGTGACCGGACAGTATACGGAATATACCGGATTCGGGATTGCGGGGGTGCATGACGGTTATCTGTACCTGACGGAAAACAGATCCACCCAGCAGTACATGGTCACCCACATTTATAAAGCCTCACCGGCGGGTGAAAAGACCCTGATCGCCTCAGCAGACAAGGAAGACGGGGTGTTCTGGATCGAAAATACGGATGAATATTTTTCTGTTCCCCGGTATGAAAGTGCTTACTGGATCACTTCGGTACCGACAGACCCGGATCGTCCGGATATACAGCGATGCGCAATATGGTCGCCGGATCTGGAAAAGGAGCTTGCGGTGATGGAATCCCTGCAGGGGACGGACTGGTATCTCAGAGAGGGACAGATTACCGTTGTACTGTGTGAAGAAACGGAAACTGTACCGGATGAGAACCCCGTTACAGCACAGACCGGATTGCCGGAACCGTATATCCGCCTGACAGCCGGTGCAGATACATTTACCGCTTCCATGGTGATCCTGCGGGGCGGCGAATGGGCGGACTGGTGGAAATGGGATGACACCCATATTCTCTGGATGACCTACGACCGGATCGCCGGAGAGCATAACGAAACCCTGGGACACACCAACCGGTATCTGTCCATGCTGAATCTGGAAACGGGACAGATCACCGCTGTGCTTCCGCTGGATGGTACGGAAGAACTGAACGAAGTCACATGGGACGGGAAGGACATGATCCTGTACCATCTTGTGCTGGACAAAGCCACAACCACCTACACGGCTGAAAATGCCCTGCGGATCACCTATGAAAACGGGATTCTTTCGGCTGAACCGACGGAAATTGTTCCGTTTCCCGTGGTGACAAAGCAGATTCATTCTCCCGATGGGCAGTATACAGTCCGGCAGTATGTGGATGACGGCTGGGAAAGGGGGTACATGGATCTGGTATATCCGGACGGCAGCAGTGTGCGGCTGTTTACCGGTACTGTGCTGGATGATATCCTGCCGGACGGAAGAAGTGCGGGGATTGAGGATGTCCGTGGCTATACGCCGCTGGCATTTCTGGACGATACCCGTTTTGTATACACCATCGGCGGCTGGGAGCACTGCCGGGGCTATGGTATCTACGATCTGACCACCGGCACTTTTACGGAATTTACGGAGGATGTGGAGTATGTGTACACCGTCCATGAAGGGTATATATACATGACATCCATAAAAAGATTGGAGGACAGGATGTGTACCGAGGTCTGGAAGGTCACACCGGCGGGAGAACGGACACTGCTGGCATCCTCCGAAACCGATACAAGCCTTTTCCCGCTGCGGGAGCTGTATGACCCACTGTACTGTGCCGGTCCCTACTGGATCTATACCACCGAAGAGTCCCTGTTTTCCGGTTCCGTGGACGGCAAAGGAAAACCGAATATCTATCAGGTCTGGTCACCCGATATGGACAGCATACAGGCAGAGTTTATACTGGACGGACATACCATGAACCGTGTCTTTTTCTGCGGAACACAGATCACTTACGTACCATAGTACAATAGGACAGTACAATAAAACCGTCATGAGGACTTCCCCGTGACGGTTTTTGGTTATTTCCGGTATCCTTCTGTCAATGCCATCATCTCCGGCACATTTTCCGTTACAATCACTTCCGCACCGCTTTCCAGAGCCGCACGTGCTTCCGCTTCCGTATCAGCATACATCACCCGCCGGTCATCTGCCGGAATCTCCGGGTACAGAACTGTCCACTGTTCCAGCAGGGCGGGATCATCGCAGGCAAACCGGCAATGACCGAGACAGTCGTACCGGTGTAGGAGCGCATGGAGCCTTGGCAGGATTTCCTCTCCGGAAGACTGTCCGTCCGTGTGCAGATGGAGAACCAGAATGGTGTGACAGGAGAATTTTGTGAGGATATCTTCCAGCCGTACAGAAGCATCGCTCTGCAGAACCAATACACCGTCATGGGTACAGCACAGATCCGCCTGAATTTCATGCACACCCAGTCCCACCGCCGCACCGATGGCTGCCATGGGATTTTCCGGAATGCCGTATCCTCCCACAGACCGGACTCTGGGATATTTCATGAACCGGTCACCGGGGACAATGGCAAAGCCGCCGGGACGGTACTGCCACCCATGACGCCCGAATTCAATGTATTCATAGTGGGGTGCAGGCTTACCGCCGAATCCGGCAGGCTTGTAGTATTTTTCGTGGGGATCAAATTCCGCCGTTTCCAGACCCACACGGGATTTCATGTTCACAAGCATTTTCCCGGTAGGGGTGACGATCATGCTTGAGCCGCAGATATCGGGACTGCCGTCCAGGGAAACGGAGGCACGCACCACGTAGGCATTGGTATTGTAGGCAAGAAACCGGCCCATGATCTCCAGTGCTTCGTGGGTATCGCTCCGCTGCAGGGAACAGCCGATGATGATGTCCACGTTTTCACGGGCGATGGCGGCAAAGGCTTCGTAGAAATAGAAATCGTAGCAGGTCAGAAAAGCATAGCGGATCCCGTCGATGGTCAGTACATAGGGGACGGACGGCTCAAAGGTATAATCGGAATCCAGTGCCACGGTGAACTGTTCGGATGGCGGCAGATGCTTTTTGTAGTATTTTCCGACTACAGTACCGCTGCGGTCAAAGGCGTATGTGGTGTTCCGGTATCCCGTGGGTGTCAGGTCGTAGGCGTTGACAAACAGCACCGCATGGCACCGTCTCGCCGTTTCCGCCGCTTTTTCCAGCAGCAGGAGGCGATACTTTTCGGAACAGGCAATATTGTCTTCTCTTGTGAGGGCGGCGCAGGGCACATCGCTGTATTCCGGCAGCACGATCAGATCCATGGACGGATCGCAGGCATCCATCATCTCCAGTTTTTTCGCAAAATATGCATCGGAGAGGGACAGATCCATAGAGTAGGGCGGCTGAATCACGCAGGCTTTCATGGGAGAGACCTCCTTGTGTTCTTTTCAGGATATAGTATACCGTCCGGATGGTATGGTGTCAAGGGGGTCTGCTGTTCGTACTTCCGGGGGATATTCCGCATTTTTACGAAAAAGTTGGATGGATTTGACATTTCATCGGATTTTTTCATGGATTTGCGGAAAATATATCAAATTTCCCCTGGATTTCGTTGACAGATGCAAAAATCATGTTATAATAAATACAACACGGATATCCTGCCGGAAAGGAGTGAGCACCGATGGCTATCGAAGGACTGAGCCCGCCCGTATATGAGGACAGAGATTTCCCGATCGTGGTGGAGCAGAGGTATTACAGAGAAGTACCCGATGGATGGCATGAGGATCTGGAAATCAAAATCAGCCGCTCCGACAGGATCCTGATCGCTCTGGATTCACAGATCCTGACGGCGCAGAACAATACGATCTTTTTTATCAATCCCTATCAGATCCATTCTGTGCCCAATATCACCGGTATGGATATGAACTACGATCTGATCATGATCAATCTGGATTTCTTTTCCGTCACCGGCGTGCATTCCATATCCCTGCGGAAGATTTTCATGGAGGATCACATACGGTTCAACAACCACCTGAAAAATCCCCGGCTGACGGAGATTCTGGATAAAGTGATTGCCGTTTACGGAGAGCGGAAAGATCCCAGGGTACGTTTGATGATCCAGGGGCTTCTGATGGAGTTTTTCTCGATCCTGCTCATAGAAGAGGTGTCGGGAGAAAAAACGGAGATCGTCCAGGATGGCTCCCGGTATTACCATACCATTGCCCCGGCGCTGGAAGCCATTCACCGGAATTACGACAGGAAAATCACCAGTGCGGAGCTGGCGGATATGTGCAAGCTGACCCAGAGCTATTTCTGTCGTCTGTTCCGGCAGGTCATGGGTGTGACCCCGGTGCAGTACCAGACCGAAAACCGTCTCCGGCTGGCGGATATTCTGCTGAAGGACGGCAGTTATTCCATTGGGGATATCGCCCGGATGACCGGTTTTGAGGACGAGACCTATTTCAGCCGCTGCTATAAGAAATACAGAGGCATTTCCCCCAGCAAATTCCAGAAATAGGAAAAATCCCCCGCCGGTTGGGGCACGGAAAGGGAAAAGGCAAGATAGTCCAAATATACGGCAAAATTCTTTATGTACAAAAGGATAAACAGATGCTATAATACAAAAAGAAAGGATGTATGGAATGGAAGCTTTTCGCAAAATCGACCTGCACGCGCATATTGTTGCGTTTCCCCAGTGGGTACCGGCCAATCCGGCAAGCGGCTACAGAATGCTCAGTCCGGAAGAAATGATTGAGATGTATGACCGGCTGGATATTGAAAGAGGGGTTCTGCTGCCTCTGATCGCACCGGAAGGACAGACCGTGGTCATGAGCAACGAAGGCTGTATCTATGCGGCGGAAAAGTATCCGGATCGGTTCTCCTGGTTCTGCAATCTGGATCCGAGAGCCATGAACAACAGCACTTCCACCGATCTTTCCTACCTGCTGGAACATTATAAAAAGCTGGGAGCCAAAGGGGTGGGAGAAGTGACCTCCAATCTCTGGTTCGATGATCCCATGATGGACAACCTGTTCTCCCACTGTGAAGAAGCCGGTCTGCCTCTGCTGTTCCATATCTCTCCCGCTGTGGGGTTCTGTTATGGTGTGGCGGACGATCTGGGACTGCCCCGGCTGGAAAAAATGCTGAAAAAGCATCCGAAGCTTCAGTTTATCGGTCATTCCCAGCCCTTCTGGAGCGAAATGTCCGCCGACAATACGGAACAGACCCGCAACGGGTATCCCACCGGCAAGGTAGCGCCCGGACGTCTGATTCATCTGATGCGGGAGTACGGCAACCTGACCTGCGATCTCTCGGCAGGCAGCGGCTCCAATGCACTGACCCGGGATCCGGAAAACGCCGCAGCTTTCCTGACGGAATTCCAGGACCGGATCTATTACGGCTGTGACATCTGTGCTTCCTTCAATACCCACCAGTTCGTTTTCCGGGATTTCATTGACGGACTTGCCGCTTCCGGTGCCATTTCCGAAACCGTATACCGGAAGGTCTGCCGTGACAATGCGGCAAAACTGCTGGGACTCTGAGCACCGCACGACAGATCCGCAAAACCATTTCTGAATAATACAAAATACTATAAAAAACTGACAGGAGACATTACTATGGAAAAACTCGCACTGCTTGGCGGTACCCCCGTCATTACCGAACAGCCCGGTGAGCTGTTCAAGTGGCCCATCATGGGTCAGGAAGATTACGATGCCGCTATGGAGGTTGTGTACAACAACAAGTTCTCCGGCACCGACATTACCGAAAAGTTCCAGGAAGAATTTGCTGCATGGCAGGGTACTGAATATGCGATTGCATACTGCAACGGTACCATGGCACTGACCTCTGCGATGTTTGCTATCGGTCTGGGTAAAGGTGATGAAATCATCTGTCCCACCAAGACCTACTGGGGCAGCGTATCTCAGGCCATCAACTTCGGTGCATCCGCTGTATTCTGCAACATCAATGATATGCTGAGCATGGATCCTGCCGATATCGAACGCTGCATCACCCCCCGCACCAAGGCGATCGTAGTGGTTCACTACTTTGCTTACCCCTGCGATATGGATGCCATCATGGCCATTGCCAAGAAGCACAACCTGAAGGTTATCGAAGACGTTTCCCACGCACAGGGCGGTATGTACAAGGGTAAGAAGGTTGGTACCTTCGGTGACGTTGCCGCTATGTCTCTGATGAGCGGTAAGTCCTTCGCTGCAGGGGAACTGGGTATTCTGGTTACCAACAACCGTGAAGTATACGAACGTGCCATGGCCTTCGGTCACTACGAACGGAATAACAGCAACTACATCAAGGAAACCGACAATCTGAAGGATTACTTCCACATTGCTCTGGGCGGTGCCAAGGGTCGTGCAAACCAGGTTTGCTCTGCTATCGCAAGAGTACAGCTGAAGTATTACGATCAGCGCTGCGCGGAAATCCGTAAGGCTATGAACTACTTCTGGGATCAGCTGGAAGGTCTGCCGGGAATTTATCCCATCCGTGTTGACGAATCCACTGGTTCCAACATGGCCGGCTGGTACAGTGCACAGGGTGGTTATCGTGCGGAAGAACTGGGTGGTCTGTCCGTTTCCAGATTCTGTGAAGCCATCCGTGCAGAAGGTTATGTCGGCTGCTGGAGCGGCGGTAACTTCTGCCTGCACAACCATCCCTTCTTCAAGACCTTTGACCTGCGTAACGAAGGTCAGCCGTCCCGTATCGTATTCAACGACCACGACGTAAGAGAAGAAGACAATCTGTGTGCACCCTCTGAAGCGATCAACTGCTACAATGTGCCGTGGTTCAAGCATTTCGATAAGGAATGGATCGACAAGTATGTTGCTATCTTCCGCAAGGTTGTCGAAAACTACGAACAGCTGCTGGACAATGCCTCCGATACTCCCGATGAAGATGTCGGCGGTCGCTGGTACGGCACCGAAAACAAATAAGAAAACAGTAACGGCAGGAACAGCTGATGTCTGAGAATAAAAAAGCCGCACTTATCGGCTGCGGTATGATTGCCGATACCCATCTGACAGCACTGCAGAATGCCGGTGCGGATGTGATCGGTGTGTATGACCGGAATCCCGGTGCCGCCGCCGCATTTGCCGGTGCCCGCGGTCTGAAGGTATATGATTCCCTGGAGGATTTGCTGGCAGATGAAACTGCGTTGGTATCGGTATGTACCCCCAGCGGGACCCATGGGGAGCTTGCCGAAGCTATCATGGAAAAGGGAAAGTATGCCATTGTGGAAAAGCCTATGGCACTTACCGTTCCCGAATGCAGACGGATCATGGAAACCGAGCAGAGAACCGGCAGATTCTGCGCTCCCATTTCCCAGCTCCGCTTTTCCCGGGTATACCGTGAGGTGAAAGCGGCGCTGGACGAAGGGCAGTTCGGCAGAATGATTGTGGGACTGCTGTCCATGAAATACTACAGAGCACCCTCCTATTATGCCGGCAGCTGGCGCGGTACCGTCAAAATGGACGGAGGCGGAGCCCTGATGAACCAGGGGATCCACGGCATCGATATGATGTGCGGTCTGCTGGGGTATCCGGTTTCCGTAAGCGGAAAGACCGCTACCTTGCTGCATGATATTGAGGTGGAAGACACCGCTGTGGCCAGCCTGGTGTTTCCCGACGGTACACTGGGTGTGATCGACGGCAGTACAGCCATTACCCATGCCAAGGCACGGCGTCTGGAGCTGTGCGGGGCTAAAGCCAGTGTAACCATTGAGGAAGATGCCATCCGGAGTGCGGAAGGGATTACCCTGTCCTGTGAGGAAGGTTCCGGTTACAACAGCTACAGCGATCCCACCGCCATCAGTACCCTGCTGCACGAGAATCAGTTCCGGAATATTCTTGCCGCAGCCGCTGATGAGGAAGCACTGTATTACACTTCACGGGATGCCATGCGTACCGTGGCTGTGATCACTGCTGTGTATGAATCCTCAAAGACGGGGACAGCCGCAGTACCGCTGCTGTGATGCAGGAATAAAAAATGACCAAGTACAAAAAACGATCCGTGGTGTGAAATGAACCCGAATCGTTTTTTGTTATGGTTACGGAATTTCCGGATCAGCGGCTGCGATGGCATGGCTGTATCTATGGGAAAGAATAGAAATATTGCTTTTTTGCCGGTTCTGTTCAGATTTTATGAATCCATCTGATCGAGAGTCTTCTGCACGGCGGCTTTGATGGCGTTTTCACGGGAACGCACGGTGGAAACCAGTGTGTTGGTACCGGTTGCCAGAACGGCAGAACCGATGTCGGTGGGGTTGCCCCACTGTTCATACATAACAAAGCTGGGATCGAAATAGATATTGTCCAGTGCCAGACGAACCATTTTCACGGATTCTTCGTCCCGTACCCAGCGGCTTTCCAGATAGGAGTTTACATATACATCCCGCACATCCACATGGGAAAGATAGGACATGGCGTCCAGCACGATTCCCATATCCGCCGGATCGGCTTTGTAAACCTTGGGGATGCTGATGCAGGTGGTAAAGGTGAAGGAGGTCATGGTACGGTAGGATTCCTGATTGACATCAATCTTGGCCATGGGCAGGATGCCGTAATCGTCTTCCATTTCCACATAATCCAAAAGACCCACAGGACCGGTCAGCAGGAACAGACCTTCGCCTGCGGCATATTTGTTGACAAACCAGCCCCACTTGCTGTCTACATTTACAAGGTTGTTGTAGTACAGCACATGGTCGGCATCACTGAAGATATTGAACAGGTGGTCATAATAGGATACATTCTGTTCGTTCAGCAGAGAGAATACGGGAATATCGTTTTCATCCTTGATAAAATAGTCTACGCCCCCGGACATCATGGCATAGTCGATAAAGGACTTACCGCCCATGATCCCGGCAATATCGTACTGGTCCATGCTGCCGTCACCATTGGAGTCATAGGGCAGCTGGCATGCCATTTCATACATCAGATCATAGGTCCAGGTGCCTTCCAGAACGGCATCGTACGGCACATCCATACCGTAATCTTCACACAGATTCTTGTTGACCAGAATGAAATGGGCAACGGTGTCAGACTGGTGATTCAGAGCGGACATCACACAGTACCGGAAGCCCTGCAGGGTAAAGGCATTGTTGGCACTCTGGTTCCACCATTCTTTGTCCAGCTGCATATTGGACACGGTATCCATATCCATCAGGCAGCCTTTGAGAAGCAGCTTGGCCACTTCGGTGGTAGTGGTGTCCACAAGGTCGTGGGCTGCATCGCCGGAGGTCACATTGTTTGTCACAATCTGGGCAACCTTATGGTTCTCGTCAAAGTCTGTCACGATCTTCACGTCCAGACGCTGTTCGATATCCAGATTCCGGTTGAACACGGCATCGTTGTATCTGTCGCCGGTGAGTTCCTCCACTGCAATATCTTCAAAATTGGCTATGAATGTGATTTCCGTACCGGGAGCACTGATGGCGGGCAGAGCTTCAAAATAGGCGTTCTTGGCGGCAAGAGCTTCTTCCGCCGGGCTCAGGGTTTCTGCTTCAGTTACAGCTGTTGTGTCTGTGTCGGTCTGGGTGTCCTGTGTCGATTCCGAGCATCCGGTCACAGACTGGGCAAGCAGCAGAAGACAGACAAGCAGAGAAAGTTTCTTTTTCATGACGTACAGTCTCCTTATTTTTTTACCTGTTCATTATAACCCCAACGGATATATAAGTCAATACTCTGCGGGGAAAAGAATATAAAAAACAAAAAACCTCCAGGACTTCTCCTGAAGGTTTCATGGCGCGCCACGCAGGATTCGAACCTGCGACCTACCGGTTCGTAGCCGGGCACTCTATCCACTGAGCTAGTAGCGCACACACTCTTTTCGGTGCCTGTATATGATACCACAACCGAACCGGTTTGTCAATAGGTTTTTTGAAAAAAATACAGGAATTTTTCGCTTATGTCCAAAAAACAGAAACCGCCCCCGAATGCACAGAGGCGGCTTTGTTTGGGTATATGGATTTATTCCCCTCTGGCAGCGGCAATGGCAGCTTCGATGGCGGGGATCTTCTTGGTGGCTGTGGAAACGTATTCCCGTTTGTTGCCCTTGAACAGTGTGGAGAAAATCGGATCCTTGATGTGGTCACAGAACATGGTCATGCCGAGGTCATAGCAGATGGAATCCATGATCAGATCCAGCATCTGGGCGGATACGCTGTCACGGCTGACCTTCTGCTTCAGTGTCACTTCATAATACGCAGGCATAACGTCTTTCCAGGACAGCCAGTGGAGGGTTTCCAGCACGGCACCGCTGAGCTCGGGTTTGGCTGCGGTGGTGGGCATGGTCATGGTACGGGTACCGGCTTCCACCATGACACCGTAGTTTTCCTGTTCCGCCGTGTACTTGGGGAAGGGAACGATACCGAAGTCGGATTCCATGTCACGCAGGGTGATGGTGCCGTAGAAGGTCAGGTCGGCAAAGAGTGCCTGGTCTTTCTGGAAGTAGTTGTCGGTGTGCCAGTAGGTGTTGGAGTCGGTGGACTTGGTATACCAGAACCCGGTTTCCCAGCACATATCGGACACTCTTGTAAAGATTTCTTCGATCAGGGGGTTGGTCAGCAGGCGGATCTCGATCTCCGCATCGCTGGACTTGTCAATGGTACGCTGTCTGGCGGCTGCCAGGAAGTTCACCGGCAGAGCGTTGGTGGCACCCACCATGCCGTAGATGTCCTCTTCCGCCCAGACACCATCCCCGTTCAGATCCTGCATGGCGGTGCTGCCCATTTCCTGCAGCTTGTCAATGGTCCATGTTCCTTCCAGAACCAGATCGTAGGGAACTTCCAGATTCAGGTTGGTGATCATGTTCTTGTTGAAGCAGAGTACGTGGGTCATGTCGTACAGACCGATGTTGGCGGAGCCGTAGGTCAGATAGACCGCATCGGAGAAATTGATGGTTTCGTTCACATCCTGGAACCACCAGGGCTTGTCCAGATTTACATACTCCAAAGTGGAGACATCGATGAAGTAGCCCTCGTGGGTCATGGCGAAGGCACGGCGTTCCAGCAGCATGGCCAGGTCATAGGCGGAATCTCCTGCCTGCACGGAGTTGGTGAAGGCGGACAGGGCAGCATCAGAGGCGCCGGGCACATAGTCATCGTTGAACACGATGTTGTATTTTTCCGCAATGAACTGTGTCCGTTCATACATGGCGTCGTTGAGGATGTCGCCGGTCTGTTCGTTGATGGCGGTAATGGCGTGCTGTGTCTGGGTGGTACTGGTCAGGATGGTGAAGCCGTACCCTTCATAATCCATTTCCGGGATGTCGTCGGTCAGCTGGGTTTCGGTTTCTTCTGCGGCGGTTTCCTGTACAGCGGAAGTATCGGCTGTGGTTTCATCGGCAGCATTGCCGCAGGAGATCACAGAGGGGGCGGTCATCAGCAGAACGAGTAGAAGTGCAAGTGTCTTTTTCATGACATTGTTCCTTTCTTTTGGTTTATTTTCCGTTTTTCGTGTCCTGTCTTTTCTTCCAGGTTTCGTAGCCATAGGGCATGGGGGCAAGGGGCAGCTTTGCACGGGGAATATAGGAGATGCGCAGGTTGGTGCAGCCGTAGGGAACCAGCTCGATTTCCTGTTCCCAGTGTACGTTCACGGGACCGGTGTACAGATCCATGGTTCGCTTGATATACGGCGGATAGGAGTACAGTGCCTTGTATCCGGGAAGACGGAGCTTCAGCGGAGGATTTTCCCATACATAACCGTCCATTGGGCATTCTTCCACCTGTACGGCGGCGGGATCCGTGTCTTCCGCCATGGCAATGTTCCAGGTGATGTCAAACTTCCGCATTCCGTTGGATTCGTACTGATCGGCTTCTCTGTCATAGTCGAAATGGGCGGCAATTCCCCACCAGTTCCAGCCTTCCGGCAGAGGGGTTGTGGGATTGCCCTTTACGATGTGCCAGTATTCCGGTACCTGGAAAGCGAACAGCAGCGGGCCGTATTCCACTGCCATGGGGTATCTGGCGCAGGCGTCCCCGTCGTCTACCCGGGAGATATCCACAGTCATGGGCAGGGTCACGGTGATTACGTCTCCCTCGGCGAAAGTGCCGTTCACTGTGTACCAGGTACCCGCTTGGGCTTCCGCTTCGCATTTCTTTCCGTTGACGGCAAACTGTGCGTTCCGGCACCATCCGGGTACACGGAAGTGCAGAGGGGTGTTTCCTTCGGTCACCTCGGAAAGCGTGCAGGTGATGGTGTCCCGGAAGGGGTAAGCGGTATCCATTTTCAGCTTCATTTCTCCGAAGCGGATCACCGCAGGACCGTAGGCAGCCACATACAGACCGTCATCTCCCCGGAACGCCATATCCCGCAGGAAACCGGGGATCACCCAGGTGGAGGTCACAGGACAGCAGGCGATGGGGTACACCGGTGCATACAGCTGCATATCGCCGTGGAGATAGCCGGATTCGGCGGTGGCGTGGATCTGATTGGGAGAGGACATATAGGCGATGGCCTTTTCGTCTTTCTTCCTGGCTCCCTGTGCGCCGTTGAATACGATCCGCTCGATCAGATCCATGTACTGCGGATCACCGGAGGCTGCTTCCAGATGGGAGAGGGAATGGTGCAGGAAAGCAAAATTACAGTATTCTGTTTCCACAGAGGCGGATACAGGTCCCAGATATTCCGCATTGCAGGGCATACCGCCGGTGCGCTGGATGGCACGGGGATACAGCTTGGCAACCCCCTTCACGGCTGCATCCAGGTTCTTTTCGTCCCCGCCTGCCAGATAAGCGGCTGCGTAGATCCACAGATCGGCGGCATACCCGGCGGCATGGTGGGCGTTGTAGAGGATCGGTTCAAACCGCATGGCGTTCTGAGAGTAGCTGTACAGGTCGTTGCGGTTTCCGAAATCGATGTAATCGTTGATAAAATCCAGCAGTCTGGTGTCGCCGGTGTGCAGATAGCAGAGCATCATGGATTCCACCAGCGTCATGCCGCAGTAGCGGGTCTTTTTGTCGCCCGCCCAGTTCTCGCAGAACCAGAGCATACACCGGTGTACCGCTTCCAGCACATCCTCACGACCGGTGGCATCATAGTAAGCCAGCATGGCTTTCATGCCGCTGTTGGTACCCCAGGCGTTGTAGTCGTCCATTTTGTTGTCGGTATCGGTGTAGGTGCCCATGTATCCATCGGGATCCTGATTCTTCAGTACCCCTTCCACCCATGCGTGGGCTTTGTTCTTCAGGAATTCGTCGTCCAGACCGAATGCCAGCAGCATCAGTCCGTACCAGAAGTTGCCGGAGATCTCCGCACCCCAGCCGGCCTTGGCACCGCCCCAGCCTTCGTTGGTCACTTTGTTCACATAAGGCAGTGCGATCATCTGGGGTTCCAGTTCATCGATGTGTCCGCCCATGCCGTCCCGGCTTCTCTCCAGCTGTTCTTTCAGCCAGCCTTCCGGGCGGATGGAACCGAGGGGCAGCGGTCTGAGTTTTCCGCAGGACTTTATTTTCATGATGCATATCTCCGTTTGTGGTTGGAATTGTCTTTATTCGATTATAGCATAAAAATCTGAAGAAAACAAGGTTTTCTGTGTACTGCAGACTGTGATTTCTCCGGATTTTCACACAATTTTCACACAGGATTCTGTTTTTTCACAGGATAAGAATTGCATTCCCGCCGGCTTTATGTTATAATAATACGATTTCATATATATCTGCAATCGGAAAGGAGCATATTTCATCTATGGATATGCAAAATACGCCGGTGGACACCCGGAAAGAAAAACGAAATGCCATACTGATCACCATTGCTGTTGTGGTGGTTGCCGCCTGTGTGATCGGTCTGGTTGTGTACAACAACCTGGCGGACAGCGGCTATTTCATGCGCCGCACTGTGGCTGCCCAGAGCGAAAACTTCACCGTAAACGGCTCTGTGATGACCTATTATTTCTACACAAACTACTCTCAGTATGCCTCTACATTTGCGCAGATGGGGCTGAATACATCCTATTCCCTGAAGTCCCAGTATGCGGATGAGGAAAACGGGATCACCTGGTTTGACTACATGGCTACACTGACCCAGTCCTATGTGGGCGAACTGCTGGCTCTGTGTGAAGCGGCAAAGGCAAACGGCGTGGAGCTGACTGCCGATGACCAGGCGTACATCGATGCCAGTCTCGATGCCATGGAAGAAGCCGCCAAAGAATACGGCTACTCTCTGAATGCCTACCTGATCGCCATGTTCGGCGGCGGTGTCAAGGAGCAGGATGTCCGTGCCGGTATGGAGCTGTCTGCCCTGAGCAGCAAGTACTATGCCCAGTTCTACAGCGGGCTGAGCTATACCGATGCCGAATATGAAGCATACTACGAAGTCAACAAATCCTCTTTCCTGAATGTGGATCTGATCACCTGCACCGTGCGGCAGAACGACTTTATTGCAACCGACGAAAACGGTAACCCCATCGGCAATATCACTGCCGCCGCAGCCGAAGCCAAGGAATATGCCGCTTCCATCGCCGCAGCCGATTCTGCGGAAGCTTTCAGGAATGCTGTGCTGGCATACAATACCGATGTTGTAGGTCTGAGCGCCGATGAAGCTGAAATGGTTCTGGCGGCAGGTACCATCACCGGTATGACCGCTACCCCCGGCAACACTGCCAGCGACTGGGCCTTCTCTGCAAAGAAGGGTGAAACCAAGGTGGTGGATGCCAGCGGCGGTGCGACCTATGATGTATACTATCTGGTCAAGGCTGCCTACCGCAACGAAGATCCCACCAGAAATGTTCGTCATCTGCTGCTCTCCACCGATACCTACGGTGCCGAAGCGGAATCTGCTGCAAAGACCATTTATGCCGAATGGGAAGCCACAGGTTTTGATCTGGATACCTTCGCCGCACTGGTATACAACTTCAGCGAAGACACCGGATCCGTGCAGACCGGTGGGCTGTATGAAAACGTGTCCCAGGGCGAGATGGTGACGGAATTTGATGCATGGCTGTTTGATTCCTCCCGCAAGGAAGGGGATACCGGTATTGTGAACACCACCTACGGTACCCACATCATGTACTACGCCGGAGAAGCCGGACCTGCCTGGAAAAATGCAGCACGTACCGCACTGGAAGACGAAGACTATACCGCTCTGATCGAACAGTATGCCGGCAGCATCGGTTTTGATCAGAATGTGATCTATCAGATCAACGCATAAAACCCATACAAAGCAAAAACCATCACGGATACCGAAACGGTGCTGTGATGGTTTTCTTTTGTCTGTGAATTGGAATCAGAACTTGTCAACGGGGTACAGGATCTTGAGCTGGTTGACCTTGCTCTGGTAAGCAGCCTGCTGCTTTTCTTCCTTCAGAGCGTTCAGCAGATCGTCCTTGACTTCTTCAAAGGCCATCTCGCCGCCTTCTTCCTTCTTGTTCAGCAGGATCAGGTGGAAGCCGAACTGGGTCTGTACGGGTTCGGAAATGGCACCCACTTCCATAGCGGCGCAGGCGTTCTCAAATTCCGGAACCATCTGACCCTGACCGAAGTCACCCAGGTTCCCGCCGTTCTTGCCGGAGGGGCAGGAGCTGTACTGTGCGGCGGCTTCTTCAAAGGTGATCTCGCCTGCCTTGATCTGTGCAAGCAGGTCGTTTGCCTTGTCTTCGCTGTCCACCAGAATGTGGCTGGCGTTGAAGGTCAGACCGGATACAAACTGTGCCTTGTTTTCTTCATAGTACGCCTTGGCTTCGTCTTCGGTCACACGAACCTTTTCCAGAGCCTTCTGCATGGCGTAGCTGGTCAGCATATCTTCCTTTACCCGGGTCAGCTGTTCCTTGAAAGCGGGTTCTCTTTCGTACAGGTTCCGCTGTGCGTCCATGAGAAAGAGCTTGCGGGAGATCAGCTGATCCAGGATCATGGCTCTGCCCTGAGGATTGTTGTAGTTCTGACCTCTCTGGCCCATCTGCATCAGTGCCATGGTCACGTCCTGTTCGGTGATGTTCTTGCCGCCAACGGTAGCGAGAACCTTGTTTTCCATATCCATTTTTGTTTGTTTCCTTTCGGTATAATACAATATCAGTCTGTATTGTACCAGATTCCGGCTGCTTTTGCAAGGGGAAAGACGAAATATTCACGGGGAGAGGGAATAGTTCTTGACGGAAAAGGAAGAACCTGCTATAATAAACGGGATCCATTACTTATTTTTCGGAGGACTGATATGCATACCTGTGAACAGCTTCGGCAGGATCTGTTGAATCTGGGTATTTATCCCGGTATGTCCCTGCTGATGCACTCATCCTATAAATCTCTCGGCGGCATCGAAGGCGGTGCCGGTGCGTTCTTTGAAACCCTGCTGGATGTCATCACTCCTGAGGGGAATCTGATCGTTCCTTCCATGAGCTTTTCCACCGTTACCAGAGAAAATCCCTATTTCGATATCCGCACAACCCCTTCCTGTGTTGGGTATCTGACGGAGTACTTCCGTACCAGCGTACCCGGTGCCAAGCGGAGTTTCCACCCCACCCACTCCTGCTGTGCCATCGGTAAGGATGCGGACTGGCTCATCGAAGGGCATGAGCTTGACAACACCCCTGTAGGCGAACATTCCCCCTTCCACAAGCTGCCCAAGCTGAACGGCTGGATCCTGTTCCTGGGCTGCTCCTGGGACCGGAACACTTCCATGCACGGTGTGGAAGAAGTGGCAAAGCCCCCGTTCTTCCTGGATTACGACCATCCTCTGAAGTACACCATGACAAACTGGGACGGCAGTGAATACATCCAGCCCGCCTCTCTGCGTCACTATTTCCACAGAGCGGACATCGACCATGTACAGTGCTACAGCCGTGTGGTGGATCTGCTGGAAGGCGAGGATGAAGTGCGCTTCGGCAAGATCCTGGATGCCGACTGTGCCCTGCTGTACGCGCCTGCCGTATGGAAGAAGGGTACGGAAAAGATGATCGCGGAACCGTATTATTTCGTGGATGTTGTGATTCCGTAAGAGGCTGAACCATGGCAGAACTGACAATCTGTGACTATACCAGGGGGCTGCGGCATGGAATCCCCATTGCGCTGGGATATCTTTCCGTGTCCTTCAGCTTCGGCATTGCCGCCGTGTCCCAGGGACTGGACTGGTGGGTGGCGGTGCTTATTTCCATGACCAACCTGACCTCCGCCGGACAGGTGGCGGGACTGGGTATTATCACAGCCGGCGGTACTTTCCTCGAAATGGCACTGGCGCAGTTTATCATCAATCTGCGGTATGCGCTGATGAGTCTGTCCCTGTCCCAGAAGCTGTCGGCAAAATATGCCACCCTCCATCGGGCGATCACTGCATTTGCCATGACGGACGAGATCTTCGCCGTGGCGTCCGGGGAGCCCGGGGAAGTGCGGCCTGCCTATATGTACGGTCTTGCCACGCTGCCCTTTGCGGGCTGGAGTTTGGGTACGCTGCTTGGCGGGCTTGCGGGAACGCTGCTGCCGGAGCTGCTCTGCGCCGTACTGGGGCTTGCCATCTACGGAATGTTCATCGCTATCATCATTCCGCCCGCCAGAGATTCCGTGGGGGTCTGTGCGGTGGTAGTCCTTGCGGCTGCCATGAGCTGTGCCCTGCGGTACATACCGGCGTTTTCCGGCATCTCTTCCGGTTTTTCCATCATCATCTGTGCGGTGCTGGCTTCTGCTGCCGGTGCACTGGTGTTTCCCCGGAAAAAGCAGGGTGAGGAGGCGGAACAATGAGACTGCTTGGCTATATTGCAGTGATGGCACTGGTGACCTATGCCATCCGTGCGATTCCCTTTGTGCTGTTCCGGAAGAAGATCAACTCCCGGTTTGTGCAGGATTTTCTGTACTACGTCCCCTATGCAGTGCTCTCCGCCATGACGATTCCCGCTGTGCTGTATGCCACGGATCATATAGTCTCGGCAGCGGTAGGGGCGGCGGTGGCGGTGGTTCTGGCATTCTTCCGCAGAGGGCTTCTGACGGTGGCTCTGTCTGCCTGCGGTGCGGCTCTGGCTGTGGAGCTTGTGATGCTGTATCTGCTGTGATCCGCAGCCGTGTATGCTGTATAGGATATTATAATATGAAAGATTTTAACGCTCCCGGCAGGTTTTTCCCTGTGCGGGAGTTCTTTTTTGTGGGAGTTGCTGAAATTGTATTTTCCCGGAAAAACCCCTTGAAATTTGCAGGTTAATCGGATAAAATATACGTTGGCGAGATATGAAAGAAAAGAAGAAAAGAAGAAAAAGAAAGAAAAAGGAGAATTCACATGGACATTTTTGACGTCCTCACCATGATTGGCGGTCTATGTCTGTTCCTGTTCGGGATGAACATTATGGGGCAGGCGCTGGAACGCTGTGCAGGGAACCGTCTGCAGGGTCTGCTGGGCAAGCTGACGACCAATAAATTCCTCGGTATGCTGACCGGTCTTGCTGTAACTGCCGTGATCCAGTCCTCCTCCGCCACCACCGTAATGGTAGTTGGTTTTGTAAACTCCAGTCTGATGACCCTGAAGCAGGCCATCAACGTAATCATGGGTGCCAACGTAGGTACCACCGTAACCGCATGGATACTGTCCCTGAGCGGTATCGAAGGCGATAATGTTTTTGTACAGCTTCTTAAGCCGACCTCTTTCACCCCCATTCTGGCTCTGATCGGTGTTGTGCTGTATATGTTCCTGAACAACAGCAAGCGCAAGGATCTGGGTCTGATTTTCCTGGGTTTTGCCACTTTGATGTTCGGTATGGATACCATGTCTGACGCTGTTTCCGGTCTGAAGGATGTTCCTGCTTTCCAGCAGCTGTTCATCATGTTCAAGAACCCCATTCTGGGTGTGCTGGCCGGTGCGATTCTGACCGCTATCATTCAGTCTTCCTCAGCATCTGTCGGTATTCTGCAGGCACTGTCTGCAACCGGGCAGGTTTCCTATGGTGCCGCTATCCCGATTATCATGGGTCAGCACATCGGTACCTGTATCACTGCGATCCTGTCCTCCATCGGTACCAACAAGAACGCCAAGCGTGCCGCTCTGGTGCATCTGAGTTTCAATGTGATCAGTACGGTCGTATATATGACGGTCTTCATGATCGTGAAGATGGTTTTTGCCCCCGTGTTCCTGGATATGGCGGCTGACTATTTGGGTATCGCTGTAGCGCATTCTGTACTGAGCATTCTGTCCGTTGCCCTGCTTCTGCCCATGGCCGGTCTTCTGGAAAAGCTGGTCTGCAAGCTGGTACCCGATGCACCCGGCAAGGAACCGGAAAAGAAAGTGGAACTGGACGAACGTCTGCTGGCCACTCCCACCGTTGCTCTGGAACAGTGCCACAATGTTGCCATGGATATGGCGCAGAGTGCCGCCGCAGCCCTGCTGTCCGGTGTACGTTCCCTGAGCAATTACAGCGATGAGCTGGCACAGTATGCCCGTGACCACGAAGAAAAATCCGATATTTATGAAGACGTGATCGGTACCTATCTGGTAAAGCTGAGTACCCATCAGATCAGTGACCGTGACAGCGCAGAAGCTACCAAGCTTTTGAAGATCATCGGGGACTTTGAACGAATCTCCGACCACGGTGTGGATCTGGTGATCTCCGCAGAAGAACTGCGAAACAAGAAGCTGAACCTGTCTGAAGCTGCTATGAAAGAGCTTTCCGTGCTGAGCGAAGCCATTCAGGAGATCATGTCCCTGACCCTGCGTGCGTTCACGGACAACGATCTGGAAGCCGCACAGTCTGTGGAACCTCTGGAACAGGTTATCGATGGTCTGAAAGAAACCATGCGTACCCGTCACATGATCCGTCTCCAGCAGGGCGGATGCAGCATCGAAACCGGTTTTGCCTGGTCCGATATGCTGACCAACCTGGAAAGAACCTCTGACCACTGTTCCAACATTGCAGCCTGCATCATTGACGTGGCGCAGAACAACATGAACCTGCACCAGTCTACCAGAGAAGTCAAGGCTGACAGCGAAGACTTCCGCAAGCAGTTCAATGCATACGCCAAGAAGTATCAGATCTGACAAAGCAATAGCTGCTCCATACCGCAGGACGATAAAAAAACGGCGATACTTGGTTTTCAAAACCAGGTATCGCCTTTTCGTTTCCCTGAACGCTTTTTTCTGTTTATGCGGCTCACGGATGGTTGACCACACCCATGAACAGAACCACGCCGTCCGTTCCGGTGAGGGCAAAGAGGAAGGGTCTGTCCAGAATGAAGTCCATTTCATCTTCCGGAGGTCTTGCGGCACCTGCCATCATCATAGCCACATACGAGGCAGCCGTCACCCCTTCTTCATCGATCATCACCCGTACAGCGTGCTTTGCCTGAGACAGGCAGACATTCTTCACATCTGTCAGCGGTGTGAAATCGGCTGTGGCGGGATCAAACACATCGGTGATCCCCATGGCTGCCAGCCCTTTCTGCATTTCCGTATCCGAGGAGACATCAAACTTGGGAATATACTGATGGATCTTCAGCGTTTTCTGGTCTTCCCAGACATAAGTGGGATCCAGCAGGCTGTACAGAGCCTCTTCTGTCAGAACTGTGTCCATCTCCATCCCTTCGTCCGGCAGAATGAACCACATCTGTCCCCCCTCTTCCATCCGTCTGGAAATAGCACCGAAATGCTCGCTCCAGTAGTAAACGCCGTAGGTATCCGTCTGTTTCATGAAGGTGCATTCCACATCTCCGGAGGAACTGTGAAAGATCCGCTCTTCGTTGTTGTCTGCCTGAAATTCTTTGTCCCATTTTCCACGGTAGTACACAGTGGACGCCAGTGCCAGAATGGTGGCAGGATCCATGGTCAGATTCTGTACATACCCTTCCAGCAGACCGCCGGTCTGTTCGTTCAGCCAGTCCTGCAGCATCTTATCATACGCAGGATCGCCCATGGTACCCTGATACGCGGATGCACGGTACACGGACGACAGCTGTTCCAGCGGTTCCATACGATAGGTCACATTCCGGTTCAGCCAAAGGGAGGACGCCAGCACACTGGTCAGTGCTCCGTCATTGCAGTAATTGGCGTTCCAGAGACTGTCCGCACGGCGCCGGAGAGTGTCCATGGAATCCGCACCCAGCGCAGTCAGGATCTGTTCTCTGCCATTTCCGTCCGTCACTTCCGCCAGCATCCCCAGTGCCAGATATACATTCAGCGGAGAAAACAGTACATTGTCTTCCGCACCGGTCAGAAAAGCCCGGGCAGCCTGCTTTGTGAATACACCGGTACCCTCTGTGTAACCCTCCGGCTGATTCCGGCGTTCGGCTCTGTCCTGCCGCCACGCATCGTAAACCGATGAAAATCCTTCCGAATCAAAGATGCCGCTTTTCCCGTCCACATATTCCTGTTCGTTTGGATACGCTGCCATTTCCGGGTAAGCCGGTGCGATCAGAAGTACCGCCGCCTCTCCTCCCCCGCAGCCGGTCAGGGTCAGAACCCCTGCAAGGATCAGTGCCATCTTTTGTATCCATGTATTTTTCATATCGTCTCCCTATGTTGATTTTGCATGAATCTTTATATTTATTTTAACACATTTTAACAAAAACGTCAATACCCAACTTGACATCATGCCGTGTGTGTGTTACAATATTCTCATATTCTTAAATTATATTTATGATTGAGGTATAATTATGAAAAAACTGTTTGCCATGCTGCTCGCAGCGCTTCTTTTGGCATCTTCCCTGACCGCCTGCGGTGATGCGGGATCCGGTGAAACCACCCCCTCTGAAACCACCGCCGATACCGTACCCGTGGAAACCGAAACGGAAAAACTGAAGCCCGATCTGCCGGACAAAGATTTCGGCGGCTACGATTTCGCCATCCTTACCAGAGGCCAGTTCAACTCCCACTGGTGCAGCAAGGATGCCTTTGCGGAAGAGTTGACCGGCGAACCCATCAACGACGCCGTGTACAACCGGAATGCATCTATTGGTGAAAAGTTCAACTTCACCATCAAGGAAGAGATCGGTACTTCCGAAGACCCCTCCTCCTTTGTAACCAAGGCAGTACAGGCAGGGGACGATATTTACGATATGCTGATGATCGGCGGTTCCGCATCCGGGAATCTGGCCACCAACAAAATGCTGCTGCCGCTGGACGAAATGCCCTATATGGATCTGACGAGACCCTGGTATGACCAGAGTGCCAACGCTTCTCTGTCCATTGGGAACAAGCTGTACATGACCGCAGGCGACATGAACATCATGGACAACAACGCCACCTGGATCGTTCTGTTCTCCAAGACGCTGGCAGAGGAACTGATTGACGAAAACGTATACGATCTGGCTTCCGAAGGTCGTTGGACTCTGGATAAGATGAAAGAATATGCTTCCAATGCTTCTCTGGATATAAACGGTGACGGCAAGCAGGATGAATTTGACCGCTGGGGTCTGTCCGGCGAAGGCTTCAACACCATGGCATTTATCGAAGGCTGCGGCGGCAAGGCTTTTGCCAAGGATGAAAACGACATGCCCTACATTGCCATGGGTGACGAATCCTTCTACGATATGTTTCTGCTGGCACATTCCATCAACGGCGATGACAACGTATGTCTGCAGGTGGACGATTACAACACCAAGTATTCCGGTGATGCCATCTGGAATGAATGTATCAACAAGGCATTCATTGAAGACCGTACCCTGTTCATGTGTACCGGTCTGAACCGTGTATCCATGCTCCGTGAAATGGAGTCCGACTTCGGTCTGCTGCCCATCCCCAAGTACACCGATGAACAGGAAGACTACCACTGTCTGGTCAGCATCTGGGCCTCCAATATGATCTCCGTACCGATCTCCGCCGGGGACACCGAACGGACCGGCATCATCATCGAAGCCCTGTCCGCTGAATCCAAGTATACCCTGACTCCCGCATATTATGACATTACCCTGAAGACCAAGTCTGCCCGTGACGAAGAATCCTCCGCCATGCTGGATCTGATCTTTGAAGGTCGTGCCTTTGAACTGGGCAACCAGTACGGCTGGGGCGGTCTGTTTGACATTGCTGCCGCCCTGACCAAGTCCGGCGGTACCGACCTGGCTTCTCAGCTCAACTCCAAGATCAAGTCTGCCGAAGCTGCCATGCAGAAGACTGTAGATGCATTCCTCGGCGAATAAGCCCCTTTATCTCTGAACATTCAAAAACAGAACCGGAAGGGAGATTGTCATGTATACTTTCAAACGTATCCTGTCCCTTATGCTTTCCCTGCTTCTCAGTACCTCCGTACTGCTTTCCTGTGCTGCCGACAAGACGGAAGAAGCACCCGATACAGATGCTTCTGCGCAGACAGAGAATACCCCTGCGGAAACCGGACCTGCGCTTCCCATGGATGATTTGGGCGATGCCGATTTCGAAGGTGCCTCCTACATCATCGGCGGAACCGGTGCCCGTACCACCACAGCCATCACCTCTGCCGAACTGAACGGGGAGGTCATCAACGATGCACAGTACAACTCTGCCCGTGCCGTGGAGGAACGGTTCAATGTAAAGATCTCCTACGAAGACCTGGCGGTGGATGACGCCGGCACAACTACAGTCATCAAAGGACTGGTTGCAGGCAATGACGATACCTACGCCGTCACCTTCAATGTGGATACCGATCAGATCACCCTTGCTCTGTCCGGACATTACATGAATCTGAAAGCTGTTCCCCAGTTCAATTTCGACAAGCCCTGGTGGATCGATTCCACCGATACCATTTCCCTTGGGGATAAGGCGTATGTTGCTTCTTCCTACCTGTCCTACTACTGTCTGTACTATATCCGTGTTCTCACCATGAACAAGGATATGGCGGCAGATCTGGGAATTGAGGTTCCCTATGAGCAGGTTTTTGAAGGCGACTGGTACCTTGATGACCTGATTGAGCTTGCCTCTCTGGCTGCCATTGACCTCAACGGGGACGGCACCATGACCGCAGACGACCAGTACGGGCTTACCTATGAAGTGCTGTACACCATGCAGAGCTCCATGGGTATCAAAATCATCGACAAGGATAAAGATAATATCCCCTTCCTCGCCTTTGATATAGACAGAGCCACTACATACCTTGAAAAGATCGAAAATCTGTGTGATAACTACGGTTTCTATGAAGTGGGATACGGCGCCAATATGTTTGCCAACAATAAGTCCCTGTTCTGCTACTGCAACCTCCGGGAAATCTGCAACATCATCCGTGACTCTGAAATCAGTTACGGCTATCTGCCTGCTCCCAAACTGGATGAACAGCAGGAGGATTATATGACCGTAGCCACCGACGTATACTGGGGCATTCCGGTATCCGTGGCAGGCAAAATGGATATGGTCGGTACCATTACCGAAGCTCTGAGCTGTCAGCATTTCAACAATGTCCGTCCTGCATTCTTTGAAACCACCATGAAGTCCAAGCTGGCCGGTGACGAAAACGACATGAAGGTTCTGGATCTGGTGGCAGAACGGCTGAGCATCGACTTTGCTTTCGCATACCAGAAGAGCCTGGGTTCTGTGACCTCTCTGGACGACCTGTACCGTGACAACATCAAATCCGGCAATGTGGCTTCCAAATACGAAAGCTTCCGCAGTGCCATCGAACAGAAGCTTGTCACACTGGTGGAAACATTCCAGGATCTCCCGTAAGAAACGGTATATCAGGCATATTGCATTCTTTCCAGCGATCCGAAAGCCTCGACACACTGCCGGGGCTTTTTTCTATGGTTCCCTTGCAGCGGAAGGGAAAATATGGTATACTATAGAATAATAATATACTGGGGAGGTATCCCCATTTTCCATAAAGGAGAGACCATGTACGAGAATCCTGCCGTTCCCGCCGAAGAAGAAGAAACCCTGGCCGGGATCGTTGACACCATCATATACCAGAACGGAGAAAACGGCTACGTGGTTTTCGGACTGGAAGCCACTGACGGCGCACTGATTACCGTTACCGGGGTGGTTCCTTACCTGACCGAGGGAGATACCATCACCGTCCGGGGACAGTGGACGAACCACAATGTATACGGGAAACAGTTCAAGGCATCCTCCTATGACAAGCAGCTTCCGGCGGAGCTTTCGGACATTCTGCGTTACCTTTCCTCCGGTGCCGTCAAGGGGATCGGTCCGAAAACTGCCCAGAAAATCGTGGAACAGTTCGGCACGGATGCTTTTGATGTTCTGGAAAACCACGCAGACTGGCTGGTGGACATTCCCGGGATCACGAAAAAAAAGGCACAGGAAATCAGCGAGAACTTCAAGTCCATTGCGGGGGCACGCTCCGTGATGCTGTTCTGCCGGGACTTCTTTCCCTCCGCCACCGCCATGCGGATCTACAAGAAATGGGGAGGCGCAGCAGTGGATCGGATCAAGGACAATCCCTATGCCCTGTGCGAGCATTTCAACGGGATCAGCTTCCGCCGTGCAGACCAGATTGCCGCCCAGCTGGGAATGGATCCCGATTCCGATGAGCGGGTTCTGCACGGGCTGTCCCATGTGCTGTCCACGGAATCCCAGCGGAACGGACACACCTGCCTGCCGGAAGAGGAACTGCTCCGCTGTGCTGTAGATCTTCTTTTTGACGGCAATACTGCCTACCTGCCCCAGATCAAAACCCAGATGGATCGTGCCTATGCCGAATCCCGGCTGGTGGCGGTCAGCAGAAATGGGGTGCGGCTGGTGTATCTGCCCTATTTCTACCGGGCGGAAACATACGTTGCCAAAAAACTGATACAGCTCTCAAAGCTGTCTGCACGGATGGATACCTCCGACATTCCCCGTATGATCGAAAAAAGCGAAGCTGCCTGCGGGATTCCTTATGCAAAGCTGCAGAGGCAGGCCATTTCGGATGCGCTGTGTGATGGGGTCATGATCCTGACCGGCGGTCCCGGTACGGGAAAAACCACCATCATCAAGGGGCTTCTGAACATTTTCTCCTCCATGGATCTGCAGATCTCTCTGGCTGCTCCCACGGGTCGTGCTGCCAAACGGATGAGCGAAGCCACTTCCCATGAAGCAAAAACCATCCACCGTCTGCTGGAAATGGATGCGGCATCCACCGGAGAAGAAGAGAGCGGTGCTTCCTTCATGCGGAACGAACAGAACCGCCTGGACGAAGATGTCCTGATCGTGGATGAAGCTTCCATGATCGACATTCTGCTGATGGAAGCACTGCTGCGTGCCATCAAACCCGGTGCCCGGCTGATCCTGATTGGAGATACTGACCAGCTTCCCTCTGTAGGAGCGGGCAATGTACTGCGGGATATCTGCGCTTCCGGTCAGTTCCGGGTAGTACGGCTGACTGAGGTTTTCCGTCAGTCTCAGGAGAGCTTTATCATCACCAACGCCCACCGGATCAACGAGGGGGAAATGCCCGTTCCTTCCAAAGCGGACGGAGATTTCTTCTTCCTGCGCCGCCAAACGGAAGAGGCTGTTGCTGCCACCATTGTGGATCTGGTGCAGAACCGTTTGCCGAAAACCTACGGTGCCTCTGTGCTGGGACAGATACAGATCATTACTCCCTCCCGGAAAGGTATGTCCGGCACTGAAGCCCTGAACACCGCTCTGCAGACCGCACTGAATCCTCCCGCCCCCGGTAAGGCTGAACATAAAAGCCGGGATATGATCTTTCGGGTGGGGGATCGGGTCATGCAGACCAAGAATGACTATACTCTGGAATGGGAAACGGAAGACGGCAAGAACGGTATGGGTATCTTCAACGGAGACATCGGCGTGGTGACGGATATTGACGACCATGCGGAAGCCATCGAGATCACTTTTGACGACCGGAAATGCCTGTACGATTACTCCCAGCTGGACGAGCTGGATCATGCCTACGCCATTACGGTACACAAGAGCCAGGGCAGTGAATATCCCGTGGTGATCCTGCCGCTGTTCGACTGTGCCTCCATGCTCCTGTCCCGGAATCTGCTGTATACGGCGGTGACAAGAGCCTCCCGGATGGTCATTCTGGTGGGAAAAACGTACATTCTGGAACAGATGATTGCCAACAACCACCAGGCGGGACGATGCTCCCTCCTGCAGGACTGGCTGGAAGATGGGGAGAGCGTATGAAAAACAGTTTTCGCCGGCTGCTGTATTCTCTGGCAGATGCCGTGGGCGATCGGTGCTGTCCCCTGTGCTGTGAACCGCTTGCCGGTACAGCGTCCATTTGCCCATCCTGTCTGACCCGGCTGGATAAAGAAGCGGTGATCCCATGCGGAGACTGCGGACAGCCGGCATCCTCCTGCCGTTGTCCGGCAAGCGGTCTTTCTCCACTGCCCACCTTTCTTGACGGACGGAGCTGGCTGGCGCACACATGGTATTTTCATGTCGACAGCGATCGTCTGACCGAAGCTCTTCTGCTGTCCTGCAAACGGAAATACAGTCCTGCACTCTCCGGATATATTGCCGGGGTCATGGCAGAGGAACTTGCCGCCGTTCTGCCGGAGAATACACGGAAAGGCTGGATTCTGACCTATGCTCCCCGTTCTGTCAAAGGATTCACAGACTACGGTTTTGACCAATGCGAAGAGATCGTCCGGCAGATGGGCAGAGCTCTGCACATACCGGTACGGCGGATGCTTGTCCGTGTGAGCGGGGAAGAACAGAAGCGCATGGAAAGTGCTGACCATCGTATAAGCAACATTGCCGGAGCCTTTGCACCGGTACGGGTTCCTGCCGGATGCCGCATTCTGCTGTTTGATGACATTATTACCACCGGAGCTACCATGCGGGAAGCCGGTCGGGTACTGGCAGATGCGGGAGCGGCGGCTGTATTCCCCGTTGCTTTCGCCAAAACCGTGTATACACGAAGGAGATGAGAAGCAATGAAAAAATGTCCCACCTGCCGGATGATTGTGAATGAACCATACGAGTGTCCCTATTGTCAGACCACGCTGACCTATGAGGAGCCGGTGATGACCAACCGGGAAAAGCTGCGCTGCAACCGGTATTTCTGGCTCTATCAGCTGAAGAACTGCTGGTTCTCCCTGCTCTGCGTAATCATCACGGCAGTCACCATGCTTCTGGCAGAGCCGTATGCGGTACAGGTACATACCGCATTGTTCGCTCTGTGTTTCATTCTGCTGCTGGAAGCCTTTTTCCAGAGGCAGATCGCCGGGCTTGCGTTTCTGCAGAACCATTTGGGGTTCCACGCAGTCACAGAGGAATGGCTGACCTATCGGCTGAAAGTTGCTCAGTATGCGCTCGGCGGTTTTTTTACAGCCGCTTCCGTAGTAATGTATTTCATTCTGTCCCGCTGAACATCAAAAAGGTGCAAACCCGATTTTTTCGAGTCTGCACCTTCTTTTTATGCTGTTTTACTGTGCCGCATAGGCAAGAATGGCATCTGCCACATCATCCGCTGCGGTATATACAATGGTGGAACCCTTGGGGCTGTAGTATGTCTGTCCGTTCTCGGATGTGCCGAACAGGATCACATAGTTTGCGTCCACTTTGGTGGTCTGACCGGAGGATTCTGTCGTGTTTGTGCCGCTGTTTACGGCAACGGATTTCTTATAGTTCAGGGTCAGGCTGCGGGTACCGTCGATGCCGTAGACCTCTGCCATTTCCGTACTGTCGGCATAGTAGTCCGCCCAGGACAGCAGATCCAGTTCACAGAACATACCGTACAGATCGGTTACGTCCTGGCTGTATACCGTGGATACCGTTCCGTCTTCGGCGGTCACTTCTTCGGCAGTCTGCTTCCATTCCGCAGAAGCGTCACCGTCTGTAATCGTGAAGCTGTTGATATCCGCATCCGTCAGTGTGGTCATTGCCGTATCCAGAACGATCATGTCTTCTGTCGTGGTCTGGAAATAGGTCAGAAGCCCGGAGGCGATCATATACACTGCACCGTCGTCATTCCGGAAATAGTATGCATTATTGAAGCTGTTCCGGTCGCCGATGGCGTATTTGTACGTAGTACCTGCACCATAGCTGACATGGATCTCACATACGGGGTTGTCCAGACCGAACATGGAAGCATCTCCGTCCTCTACAGACCGCATGGCGCCGATGGAAGCAATAGCCGCTCCCAGACCTGCCGCTGTCTGCTGATCCAGAGGAAACTTCGGATCTTCCGCCAGTGTCCAGACCCCGCCGGACTGGTTCAGGGTGATCCAGTCCCCGCCGTCCGTGCGGTATTTCAGTTCGGTGATCTGTGTATAATCCTGCTCCGCCAGCATGATGGTGGTATCTGCGGCAGCGGCGGCGGCGGCTTCGGCTTCTCTGCGGTCATTGGCAGCAGCCAGCCCGAAGTATGCGGCAGCCATCACACACATGATCCCCGCCAGCACCAGCAGAGGCAGTGCTTTATTTTTCTTTTTTCGTTTCGGTGTATTCTGCAAGGTTTTCACTCCTTACCAAAAGTTAGCGTTTCCGTCTGCGGATCCAGACTACAAAACCGGCTGCCAGCATGGCAAGCGGGAGGATGAAGATCACGATAATGGACCACAGACTGCTCTGGGCTGCGGTCAGTGTCAGTGCTTCCACCTGAAGCTGTTTTGCCAGAATGGACAGGGAGATCTGGTTTTCTGCCATCCAGCTTACAGAGCCCATAAACACAGCGGAGTTGCCGCCGGAAATATAGCTGTCATCGGAAGAGCTGGTGATGGAGGGGGAAGCATACCATACAAAACGGTAATCCGCCTCTCTGGTACCGTCCGCTGTACCGGTGACTGCCGCCGCCAGATAGAACTGCCCGGACAGGTCGCCGTCTTCTTTATCCATGGTGTTGAAGGAACCGGAGGCAGGTACTGCCTTCACGTAAGCACCGGAAGAAGTGGACAGCATGGGGATCACGGAGCCTTCGCCCTTGCCATTGGCAATGATACCGTGGGAAGCGTGCATCAGAGCGTACCGGGTATTTTCGCTGACCAGTGCCATGGGACCGGTGGAACCGAATCCGGGCAGCAGAGAATAGGGATACCCGGTGTAATGGTTGCGATCGGTTTCAAACACGATACCGTCTGCCGGTTCCAGACCCAGCTCAGCCGCCAGTGCGGACAGGTTGGGCATGCCCAGTTCACTGTAATTGGCGTAGCTGGTCACCAGAATGATGCTGCCGCCTTCCGCCAGATACTGCCGGAGCATATTCAGCTCGTCACCGTTGATATCGCCGGTGGGATTGTTGATCAGGATTATGGAACAGTCGGCGGGAATCACATCGACCGTCAGCAGGGACAGCGTATTCATACCTACATTTTCAGCCGTGATATATGTCTGATAGGTGGCATCCAGTGCGGTTTCGCCATGTCCCTCCAGCTCGTACAGAACCGGCAGGTCTTCTCTGGTCACATAGTCCACTGCCGTGGTGAATGCCAGCTCACCGTTGAAGTACGTAGTGCCGGTGGGCATTACGCCGTAGTACATATAGTTGTAATAATCTTCTTCGGAATACTGGGTGGTGTAGATTTCATAATAATCCAGCACATAATGACGCAGGTCACTGGTCACGATGACGCTGTTGGAAGAAAGCTGCTCTTCCGTATACTGGGAAATAAAAGCAGGATTGATGGCAGGGTCGATGACGGATACCTTTACGTGTTTGCTCAGGGATTCATACCGTTCCAGCAGGTTGACGATGGTGGAATCCTCAGTCCCCCGTTCAGCCAGTACATAGAAGTACACATCTCTGTCCACGCCTGCCAGCACACCTTCGGTTTCTTCTCCTACGGTGTACAGCTGCAGGGAACTGGTATCCAGCATGGTGAATGCACCGGGCAGTTCTCCCACAAACAGGTTAACAAGCACGGCGATCACGATCACCACAGCGGTAACGGTCACATTGAAGGAACCGATTTTCAGCATTTTTCTGTTCCGGGAGCCGGAAGTTTTGGTTTTCTTTTCGGTATTCATTGTCTTCCCTCCCCTCAGGACCAGCGTTTTTTATCCATGGACTGCACGGTCAGATACACAAACAGTGCCGCCACGGTCAGATAGTATACGATTGCGGTCAGATCAAAAATGCCGTTGGTGAAAGAATACAGCCGGTCAAACAGTGCCAGTGCTTCCAGCAGATCCGGCAGTGCACCTGTGAACAGATCTTCCTTGATGAAATACAGCACAGATACGATGGCCACCAGCACAGCAGTCACGCCCATGGATACTGTACTGTTCTTCACCATGACCTGCACCACAACACCGATCAGTACAGCGATCACCAGAAAACCGGCGAAAGAAGCTCCGGTGGATTCCGGAATCATTCCGGCAAGCCCCGCCATCAGATAGGTCAGCAGCAGCACGCCCACGCTGACAACAGCGGCGATCACCTGGCTCTCCGTCAGGGAAGAGATGAACATCCCCACAGCGATCAGGGCACAGCCCAGCAGGAAGAACGCCAGAATGGAACCGTAGGCACTGGCAAACCCGATGGTACCGTACCGGTTCAGGATCAGGGGATACACGCACATCACACCGGTGGGAACTGCCAGCACCGTGACCATAGCCAGATACTTGGCCAGTACAACGGATGTCAGGCTTACCGGCAGGGCATACAGAAGCTGGTCGGTCTTTGCGTGTTTTTCTTCCGCCAGCGACCGCATGGTCAGCACGGGTACTGCAATCAGGAACACAAAGCTGACACCGGACAGAGCCGCTTCAAAGCCCGGATATCCGCCCATCAGATTGTATACCGTCATGTAGATACCGGTCATCAGCAGCAGAAATGCCACAAAAATGGGAGCAGTCATACCGCAGAAATAGGAGTGCAGTTCTCTTTTGTAAATCGCAGACATGATTCACTCCTCCTTTCAGTTGCCGCCGAACAGCGGTTTGTAATCGTCATTATCGTTTCCGGCTTCAGCGGCGGGCTTTTCAGCGGGAGCGGTTTCTTCGGCAGGCGTTTCCGGTGCAGATGTCTCCTGTTCCGCCGCCTGTCTTTCTCCGATCTGTCCGAAAATATCCTCCGCACGGATCCGGGTGTCTTCCGGCGTTTCCGCTTCTTCCGCTCTGTTCCGCTTCTGGGATTCGGTCAGGGCAAGGAATACCTTTTCCAGGGTCACTTCCTCATACTGCATGGCAATGATGGGCAGACGCCGTTCCGCAAAGGTGAAGAACACATGATCCCGGATGTCCTCTTTACCGGGAACCTCCAGACGCAGGTGGGTGCTGTTTTCTCCTGCCTGTACTTCGATTCCGCCAACACCTTCCAGTGTACCGGCGGCTGCTTTCACCGCATCTTCCGAACCGCGGACGTCCATATCAATGTAGCTCTTGCCTTCGTTGAGCTTGGTCAGGTTTTCGATGGTATCACTGGCCACGATCTTCCCGGCGGCAATGATGATGACATAGTCACACACGGCACTGATTTCGGTCAGAATATGGCTGGACAGGATCACGGTATGGTCTTTGCCCAGTTCACGGATCAGATCCCGGATTTCTATAATCTGCAGGGGGTCAAGACCAACGGTGGGCTCGTCCAGAATGATGATCTCCGGATCTCCCAGAATGGCCTGTGCGATCCCCACACGCTGCCGGTACCCCTTGGACAGGTTCTTGATCAGCCGGGAGCGCATGGGTGTCAGCGATGTCTTTGCGATCACCCGATCCACACCGTCATCCAGTGCTTTTCCCTTCAGACCCTTGGCTCTGCCCACAAAATACAGATATTCCTCCGGGGACATATCGGTGTACAGGGGCGGCAGTTCCGGCAGGTATCCGATGCAGGACTTGGCTTCCACCGGATCTTCGTAAATGTCGTAACCGTTGATGGTCACTTCTCCCTCCGTGGCGGCCAGACATCCCGTAATGATATTCATAGTGGTGGATTTCCCCGCACCGTTGGGACCAAGGAACCCGTAGATCCGTCCCTTTTCCACGGTAAAGCTCACATCACGGACAGCTTCAAAGTCCCCGTACCGCTTTACCAGATGTTTTACTTCGATCAAGATTATATTTCCTCCTTGCGGCAAAATTTCGCAGAATTGCATGGAATAAAAATATTATACCACATCTTGGTGAAGAATTGTTGAACATTTTTTGGTGGGTGTCTGAATAATATTCAAACAGTAGAGTAAAACGAAGAAAAACGATGGAATAAAGAGAAAAACAAAATTTGGTTTTGTCAGGGAACTGAATTTACAGCAGATCTTCTGTTTTTTTCCAGATATCCAGGGTGTGATGGCTTGCGCCTGCCAGATCCGGACGTTCGCAGATGGTGTTGTGGTATGCCAGATACAGCCGGAAGGTCTCCTCGTCCATGGTGTCAATGTTTTCCTGCATATACTTTGTCCCCATATCTGTGCCGATAAAGTGAAGCCTTTCTGCCTGCGGGGCAAAATGGGCAAGAAGCCGGTCTGCATCATCCCTGCGGATCAGCTCAAACAGCTCTGCCGGAGTGGAATACAGCCGGAAATCATTGTCTACCAGTCCCCGCCGCATCAGATCATGGATCCGGTAACTCCCGCTTTCGTCCCGCTGGAAGCAGTACTGGAAGACT
Organism: Clostridia bacterium; assembly: GCA_017560565.1. Lineage (GTDB taxonomy): Bacteria > Bacillota > Clostridia > Oscillospirales > CAG-272 > UMGS1696. The sequence continues at coordinate 34,173 of JAFZET010000200.1, forward strand.
GTGGCATCTGCCATACAGTAGGCAATCCCGATGATCCCGCCGGATCGCGTCAGCCGCAGTGCTTCGGTGAGTGCGGTGATCTTGTCCTGGCTTTCGTACAGGTGGTACATGGGTCCCAGCACCAGAACCATGTCGTATGCTCCCTCCGGCAGGAACGACAGATCCAGTGCATTCCCCTGATGGGTGGAAATACGCATCTCCGGTGTGATCTTTTCCCGCAGAAGAGCGAGATTGTGCGGGATCAGCTCCACTGCGGTCACCTCGTATCCTTCCGATGCCAGCGCAAGGGAATACCGTCCGGTGCCTGCGCCGATCTCCAGAATCCTTGTCCCCGGTGTCAGATACCGGTGAATGTACCGCATGGTTGTGAGGTATTCCACCTGTCCGTGGCGGGAGAGAAGCCGTCCTTCTTCATCATAGCGGCTGTAGTAGGCGTTCAGGGCATCGTAGGTTTCGGTTTGCCGTTTTTGGCTGTTCATACAGTTTTCCTCCTCATAAAAATAAAAAAGGCAGACGGTGTGCGGATGGAAAATCCGGTTCTCGTCTGCCTTTTGTGGTTTATAGAAATATTCCTGTCAGAATACAAAATCTCCACGACAAAGCAGACCTTGGGTATACGCATACCAAGGCCAACCGAAAGTATAGGCATTCATACAAACCCGTGCCATACTTACCTGCTCCTGTCCAATGAAAATTTGCATCATTATAGCACAATATATGCGCCATGGCAATAGAAAAACACATTTTGTGCCGTTGCTTCTTACTTCTGACCTCTTACCTCTTACATATCCCACACCAGTGTGCCGCCCGCTTCCTTCACGGGAATAAAGACCGGCGTTTCCGTCCGTCCGTCGGCGGGATTGTTGGGGGAATGAAGGGAGAGATACATCTGCCCGTCCGTGTCGGTGAAGAACATCCCATGACCGCCGTCGTATTCACCCGTCATGTTTTTTGAGTACAGCAGCACATCCTCCTGTGTCCACTTTCCGTCCACCTGACCGTCTGCGGAGCGTGCGATGCCCACACAATACCCTGCGTCATCCCAGTTGGACCAGATCATCAGAAGCTGTCCGTCCGCTGTGCGGTATAGGAAACAGCCGTCTGTCACCTTGCCTTTCGCCCAGGCAGGCGCATCCGCCCGGAACAGTTCCACCGGCTCGGAGATAAAGTGCGTCAGATCATCCGACAGCTTTGCCGCATCCATCCGTCCGCATCCGTCTTCCGTGCAGGTCCATTCATGCACAAATACCATCCACGGCTGTCCGTCCGGGTCAACGTAGAACGTACCGTCAATGCAGTCCCAGTCACGGGGCGTGATGTGTCCGGCGGTGATCTGGACAAAAGGTCCTTCCGGGGCGGCGGATTCCAGAATGGTGCATCCCCTGTGACCGGTTTCACCGGAGAGATAGGTGGTGAACATATAGAACTTTCCTTTGTACCGGTGTACTTCCGGTGCCCAGCGGCATCCCTCCACATGAGGCGGATCCACGACCACCTGCCCGAGGCATTCCCAGTTTCCGGCAAGGGAACCACTGGTGTTTCTGTAGCAGACCCAGCCGGTGCCGTAAGCGTAGTACACGCCGTTTTCCACAACAATAAACGGGTCACGGAGCTGTTTGATTTTAGATACGATCATATAGCGAGTACCTCCGAAACAGAGTATTCTGACACCAGTATACCAAATCCGTCTTCCGCTGTCAAGAATACCGGCATATTTTCAGACCTGCACTTGACAAAACTATGATTGTCATGATATAGTAATCCATATCATTGTGCAGAGGGGGAGAAACATATATGAACACTTGCAGTGGACATGGTAAGAAGATTTTTCTCTGTGTTCTGATCCTGATTTTTGCAGTAGGATGCGTCACCGGCGTGATTTTATCCCAGCGGAGTGCAAAGAGCTACACATACATTTATGTGAGGGAGACCACATCAGGCGAAACAGA
>JAFZET010000201.1 GCA_017560565.1 Clostridia bacterium
AACCACGCTGACTACACCCCCGCCATACAGGGAGTGCAGCAGGCTCATGTCCTTTTCCGGATGCTCCGAAGGAATCGCAGCTACCAGCGGGCTGAGCAGAACCTCACAGAGACCGGCGGCAACGGAGAAGATAACCGTCCCGATCACAAAACCGATATACGCCATATCCGGAAAGAACGTGGGAAACAGTGCGTAGATCGTCAGCCCCGCAGTGGTCAGCAGGGGCATGATGCGGACGGTATTCCGAATATTGAAAAAACGGGTGAAAAAGGTGAAGATCAGGTCAATGGTCATCTGGGTACAGAAATTAACCAGAACCAGCGTCCCCAGAAGGGTGTAGGAAATCCCATAGGTGTCATGAAAAGTCATGAACAGCATGGGCGGCAGAACGAAGACGGACGACATAGCCAGATAGGCAAAAAAACAGGCGAACTTGGTTCTCTTGAAAGCGGATGCAGACATGGTTTCCTCCTGATGTCAGAATGTGTTATGTTTATCGGGTACGGGCGGCGGCTTCCTCACGGATCTTCGGGAAAAAGGCATAATCCGCCGGACAGAATTCGTAATCCGGAATCTCTTCCGCCGTGATCCAGCGCATATCGTTGTGTTCCAGCAGACGGGGCTCGCCTTCTGCAATACGGGCATTGAACAGGGACAGGTGGACTGTCAGATCCGGATATTCGTGGATCTCATCGATACAGAGGGAATCCACCGCTATGGTGACACCCATCTCTTCCATACACTCCCGGATCAGTGCCGCTTCACGGGTTTCGCCCGGCTCAACTTTTCCGCCCGCAAATTCCCACAGCAGTCCTCTTTTTTTATGCGCCGGACGCTGGCAGATCAGAAACCGGTTCTCCCGCCAGATCAGTGCCGCTACCACTTCGGTAATCATTCGCTTTCTCCTTTTCTTATACGGTACATAGACTCTCCTAAGGCAAAAAGCAGGCATCCCGCCAGATAACAAAACAGATCCGGTACGGAAAATGTGCTTCCCAGCAGGATCCGGAAAAACCGGATATTCCCCAGCCCCAGCAAAGAAACAAAATCAAAGTACTGTCCCGCTTCCACAGCTGCTGCAAACAGAAATACCGCCATGGGAAGCCACGCCGGCTTCTCCGGAAAAAATATCCGGCAGAAACAGCAGATCAGCACAGTCACAAGCACATCCCCGCCGTAGGGGCGTATGAAACGGTCATGGACAAACAGTGCGATACATACCTCCGTAACCAGCAGCACAAAAAACAGAGCCGCATACAGTATCCGTTTTCTTTGGATCACAACGCACCTTCTTTCCCGGAACTTATGTGTATTATAACGGAAATTCCCGCAAAAATCAACTGCATCCCCGAAAAATTTCCGTTTTTTCCACTTCTCTCGAGCTGCTCGGCTTGTGGGGAGTGTTTTATTTTTTTATCCGACGGTCAAAATAAAAGAAGGAGGAAGTTTTAAAATGAAACTTCAAAACAAACAAAGACTGCTTTCTGTAATCTTCACCGTTATCGCCGTATTTTCGGCTTTTGGTATGACAGCTTGCAGTCAGAAAAAGCTCGAAAA
>JAFZET010000202.1 GCA_017560565.1 Clostridia bacterium
TATAGTAGGTCTTGCCTTTTTCCAGACTCTCGATCCCGGCGACACGGATATGCCAGGGAGTAACAAAGTCAGGCTCCCCTACCGTCAGAGCCACCACGTCGCTCATGCCGTTCAGCAGATCGAAAAATTTCCGGATCCCGGAGGGTTTGATCTCCTGTATTTCTCTGGAGAGGATCTTTGTGTAATCGATGCCGCAGCGGTTTTCACTTTGGGTCATACAACATTTCCTCTTTCGTCAACGGGCATGGCACCATAAATCAGACCCTTGTCCTTGTATTTCCGCAGGACAAAGTGGGTGGAGGTGGAGATGACATCTTCAATGGTGGCAAGTTTTTCCGCTACGAACAGTGCAACTTCCCGCATGGTCTTTCCTTCGATCATAACAGCCAGGTCAAAGGAACCGGACATCAGATACAGGGATTCCACTTCGGTGTAGTTGTAGATTTTCTGTGCCACATAATCATATCCCCGGTCTCTCTGGGGGGTGATCTTCAGCTCGATCAGGGCAGAAACGTGTTCGCTGCCCATTTTTTCCCAGTCGATCAGGGTCTTATAGCCGAGAATCACGCCGTCCTGTTCGTAGGTACGGATCATATCCCGGATCTCGCCCACTTCCTTTTCCAGCATCAGAGACAGCTTCTCCGGAGTCAGGCGTGGGTCGTTTTCCAACAGTTTCAGCAGTTCAGTCATATATTGTTTCCTTTAATATTTACTTGATCTTTTCAAGAATACGATCCAGAGACAGACCGTATTTTTCGGCGATGTCACGGGCATAGCTCTTGCCGTCGGGCTTGGCACGCAGGATCTTGAAGCTGCGGCTGCCTTCCTGAATGGCGGCTACCAGGTTATCGATCTTTACGCCCCCCTTGGGCACACAGGCTTCGTTGATCTCGTCCACGGAAGCAGCCAGATCGTGCAGGTGGGTGGAGAAGATACCGCGGCAGCCCACCATGGAGAAGCCCTGCAGTACTTCGGCGGCGATGTAAGCACCTTCGTAGGAACCGGTGGAGGAGAAGGATTCGTCCAGAAGGATCAGGCTGTCTTCGGTAACGGTTTCAAAGATCGTACCGAGACGGGAGCATTCTTCACCCAGACGTCCTTTGTCGATAGTATCCTCACTGCCGGTGGGGAAGTGGGTGTAGATCTCATCGCAGGGGCTGATAACGCATTCGTCCGCACAGACCGGCAGACCCAGCTGTGCCATAACGAAGGCGATCCCCACAGCGCAGGTGATAACAGATTTCCCGCCGCGGTTGGGACCGGTCAGGACATAGAACATCCCGTCCGCATCAAAGGTGAAGTCGTTGGGAATCACAGGACCGTCCAGCTTGGTGGCTACAATGGGGTTGCACAGAGCCTTGGCGGTGAACTTCTTTTCCGCCATGGGTGCGATTACCGGTGCGCAGAGATGGCATCCCTTGGCCTTCAGACGCTGGAGCAGCTCGGTGGCCTTGGTGACAAACTCGATTTCGGGCATCAGGCGGATCAGGAAGTCGGTGTTTTCCAGTACATACATCTGGATCACCTTTTTCCACGCCCGGATGGAGGAGCGGAACACATCGCCGATGGCGGTGTTGAACGCATTGGCCAGAGCCATCTGCTGGTTGTCGGACTGTCCCTTCTTGAAGGGGATCAGCGGCGCAATGCAGGTCATTTCGTCCGATTTGAAGTCCAGACGGAGCATCTTGTCCAGCAGTTCCCCGGATTTGAAGGATTCGTTGTTCATGGACAGCACGCCGGCTTTTTCCGCACGCAGCTGGGAGTCCAGGTTCACGCCGATGGTGATGGACTTGATTTCACGCACACGGGAGGTCAGCTCGGTCAGACGCTCGTTCAGATCCCGGTAGTATTCGCTGGCGGTCAGAATGTTGATCCGTTCCGCAAAACGCCGGAATGCGGTGCTCTTGAATTTGGGTGCCATGGGCAGAAGCCGTGTCTTCAGCAGATCCAGCAGGGAGGTGTACAGTTCCACTTCGGTAATGCTGTACAGATACGCTTCGGTGGAGGCTGCGGAATCGGAACCCATCCGGCGCAGCTCGGTGATATCGTTGAGGAAGGGGATCATCTTGAGCAGAACCTGAGTCAGCTCGGGATTTTCTAGCATATCGGTAAAGGTGCTCTGCCGGTAGAGAATGACCTCGGGGTCTGCCGTGTAGAAGGAACCGAAATCACAGCTTTTCAGATCCATGAGGTAGTACAGTTCCAGCTGTTCGGCGGTGACGGCGCTCATGCGGGCAATATCTTCTCCGCCGGCATGACGGCGCAGGCTGTCCGCATCGGGGTACAGCAGGCTGATATCAGAAGTATCAATGACAGGTGTGGTCTGTTCAGACATTGTATTATAGTATCCTTTCAGGAAGACTGGTCTTTGGAAAATAGTTATACCTTATTATTATACCGCAGAATGACAGGGGATGCAAGGGGAGATTTATGAATTTTCTCTGA
>JAFZET010000026.1 GCA_017560565.1 Clostridia bacterium
CTTTCCGTGGATCGCCCAGGATTCCAGAATATCCATGGACAGACCGCCCTCGTAGGTGGCAAAACCAACACCCAGCTCTTCTACATTGAAGCCGCTGATCTGCCGTCTGCCTTCATCCATGGCAATTTCCGCATAGGTGTGACCGCAGACTCTTTCCAGCTTCGGCAGACCTGTCAGGTACAGCAGCTGAGAAATATGGTATACCCCCATGTCAAACAGCGCACCCCCGCCGGATGTGGTTGTGTTCACGAATTCCTTGGCTGCATAGCCGTCCACGTAGGGTCTGCCCCGACGGCGGAAACCATAAGAGCGCATATGGTAGATATGTCCCAGCTTCCCGGCATCGATAAACCGCTTGGCACATCTGGCTTCTTTGGTATAGAGAAGAGACAGCTGGATGTGGAGCTTTCTGCCGGTTTCTTCCATGACACGGTACATTTCTCTGGCGTCATAGAAGGTACCTGCCATGGGTTTTTCGCAGTAGCAGTCCTTCCCCGCCCGCATAACCGCAATGGACACCGGTGCGTGCATATTGTTGTGGAGACATACGTCCACGGCGTCGATATCGTCTTCTTCCAGCATCTTTCCGATGTGGGTGAACCGGCGTGCGATACCAAATTTGTCACCGATATAATGCAGCCGTTCTTCGTTGATGTCACAGATGGCTACCACATCCGCCTCGGGAATTCCTCTGTAGGTTTGCAGATGCGCTTCCCCGATGATCCCTACACCGATGACGGCAATTCTGATTTTCTTCATGGTGTGCTCCTTTCCCGTTGTCCTGTTCCGGCTTACGCTTCGTAGATCCCGTTGAAGTAGGCGGGTTTGGCTTCCGCTTCCAGTCCCTCCACCTTCAGTTCGGCAATCAGCCCTCTTACTGTGGCGATCTGCCATTCCACTCTTTCACATTCCAGCGCACCCGAGTGGTGCTCCGCACTGTATACACCGGTATACCCGCTGTTTGCCAGCTTCCGGATGACTTCCTTGGCGTAGGGCATGGAGGCCGCATGGATGTGGGTATGCATGGCATAGGAAATGGCGATGGCTTCCCCGCGTTCCGCCTCGTCATAGAAGTTCCGCAGGTGATACAGATGCCCGTAATACGGACTGTCCACTGCATTCTTTACTTTTTCCAGATATTCCGGCACTCTGTCCCAGCCCCAGTGATTTTCCGGTCCGATCTTCATGCCCAGATCCCCGCAGATCCCGCAGTATTCCCTGTAGGTTTTTACAATATAGTCAAAGGCTTCTTCGGGCATGGTGTGTCCTTCGGCACCGCCGAAATCGATACGGATGCTCTGTGCGCCCAGGGTATGCGCCGCCCGGATATACGCAAGCATCTGCTGCCGGTGTGCTTCTCTCTGCTCCGGATCGTCCACCCATACATGAGGACCGTCCACGCAGAGATTGGCAAGGGTCAGCTCTTTTCTGTCCAGTTCATTCTTCACCTTTGCAATGAAATCTTCTTCCAGTGTGGGCAGAAAACCTGTCCAGATGTCGGCATTGGCAACATTGTAGCGATATTTCAGCATATTCAGATAGTTGAATACATCGCATTTTCCTTCCGCCAGCAGACTGTGGAAGGAGTAGGAGGCTATGGCGGTTCTGAAATGGGTCATGATGCATCTCCTTTGGAAATAGAATTCTGTCCGGGACAGTTTTTGAGATTTTTATCAAAATGTTCATGATTTTTACGTTGCTCTTTGTTTGTATTATACTATATGGATTTCCGGCTGTCAAGTCCGGTACTATGATTTTCCCTGCATAAAATGAAAACCTTTCCTCCGCTTTTTGGATATTCTCTTGTGAAAACACGGGATCTGTGCTATAATGAAACCAGTAACACCATTCGTACCAAACAATGCCAGGAAAGGATCACTTTTATGCTGTTTACTGCCGGAGAGCATACTCTCTCCTTTACCAAAACGTATCATTCGCTTGCTTCCATGACCTATCTCGGACGTGAACTGCTCACTGCCGACCAGAGTCCGCTGTTTGCCCTACGGCTGCGAGATGAAGCCGGAAATGCCGTACACACTTCTGCCGCCGATGCTGCTGCCGTCACGGTGGAAACTGAATCTGCCGCCGGTACCGTTCTGCTCTATCGTTTTTCCGAGCCTGCTGTCCGGGTTCGTGTTTCCCTATCCTGCGGGGATGGATTTGTCTGGCACATTGCGGTGGAAAACGACACCGGTGCCTCCGTGGAATGGATCGACTTCCCCAACGTGACCTATCCCGGTGCGCTGCGGGAAAGCGGCGGGGATGCGGCTGTGCTGTGGCCCTACAACGAAGGCGCACTGATCGAAGACAGCGGGTGCAAACGGTGGCTGGTAGATCCGGAATACCCCTCTCAGGGCAGCTATCCCATGTTCCCCTACATGGTGTTCTCCCAGTTCACGGTATATCTCTTCGGCGGACACGGTATTTACATGGGCAACCATGACGCCGGCTACGCCCCCAAGGCACTGGACTTTGCCAACAGTGACGATTCCACCCGGTTCCGTAC
>JAFZET010000203.1 GCA_017560565.1 Clostridia bacterium
GCATCCATTGCCATGGTACAGAAACGATTTTCAAGATAACTGATTTCTGTAGGACCGAAGGAATTATCCGCAGTGGTAAACATGACGGCTTCTGTCCAATAATCCTTATCCGGATTCTTTTTATGCTCAGATAACCGCTGATAGATACCTTCTCCGTTTTTTCTGGAGCCGGCTTGTCCGACATATACAACCAAATCATCCGATGTATCAGAAACTCCGAACAGAAAATACACGCCGCTTTTCTTGAAATCCGGACGATCCTTGCATTCTTCCAGAAGGGTTCGCGGGACTTTATAAGAAATACCGGTCCAGTTGGCAAGGGTACATTTCACACGTCCTTTTGCAACTCCGTCCATCAAAAAATACTTTATGTTCTTGCCCATTTTGATACATCCTTTTTTACAACATATTCTGTACAAATTATATACAATATCTGCCTTTTTGTCAATATTGGAGAGGGGGTGAATCCTATAAACATACATATCTATACCCAAAAGAACGCTTTTGCTTTCGCCGTTTCACGTGTATTGTCAGTATGTGTGACCGATAGATTGTCCGGTGAACGCACACTTTCATTTTCTACGTTGACATCCCGTTCCACCTCTCTCACTCCCGGAATGATCGCCGAACTTGATGGTCAGTATTACAGTATCGTCCGCGTATCCAAACAGATCACGGACGGATTTCCCGTCACAACAGCAGAATGCGAACACATCTCCTACCTGTTGAACGATGAGAAATACAACCTCGTTACCTTCGTTTTTGAAGGCACACCGCTGGAAGGTCTCCACGAACTTCTGGATGACACTCCATTCTCTATCGGCATCTGCGAAGCAACCGGACGAATCGAATGCTGCTTCACCGAAGGCACACTCAACCGCCGGAATGCGCTTATGCGGTTCATCGATGCCTGCGGGTGCGAGGTCGAATACGACGGTTACAAGATCAACCTCCGCAAGCATCGCGGCAGTACCGTTCGCAAGGTTCTCATGGACGGCGAAAACGTGACCAACCTGTCCGTTACTACCGATTCCCGTGAGAACGTTGAATCCTACTCTATTTCGCTGTTTAAGATGGCTGACCTGCAGGCGGGTGACGAGGTGAATATCACCTACGCCCCGATGGGCATCAACGTCAATACACGCATTGTCGGCATTACATACAATCCGTTTTACCGATACACCGTGCAGATCGAGGTTGGTGATTACGTTCCCAATCTGATGGCATCCACGGCAACACAGCTTGACCGTATTAAGCAGGAATTCCGTGCGGCAGACGGAGAACTGCGCTCGACCATCGAAACGGTTGAAGGCGATATGTCCGAACTGCGGCAGACTGTATCCGGCTTCGATCTGCGGATCGCCAATGCCGAAGGCGCGGTGTCTGAACTTTCGCTGACTCTTGGAGGATTCGAGACACGCATCAACAATGCCGAAGGTGCAATGGCGGATTTGTCACTCACGATTGGCGGTTTCAGCACTCGCATTGAATCTGTGGAAGGTAATCTCGCCGATATGTCTCTGACGGTAAACGGCTTCAACACCAGAATTGAGAATACTGAAGGTTCCATCTCCACCTTATCACAGAACCTGACTTCCATCACAACCCGTGTGGAGAATGCGGAAGGTTCGATTTCCACGGTTTCGCAGACCGCCGACAAGGTGAACTGGCTCATTGCCAGCGGCACTTCCGCATCCAACTTTACTATGACTGACCGTGCGGTTAGCCTTGTTGCCGACCGAATCGACCTCTCAGGTTATGTCACGATCACCTCGCTGAAAACTGCCGGAAGCACCACGATCAACGGTTCCAACATCACCACCGGCACGATCTCCGCTGACCGGATTGACGCATCCACCCTGAAGGTTTCCCGGATGTATGCCGGTTCGACTGTCAACGTGGCGATCACATCATCCGGTACGGAAACCCTGTACATCGGCGGGGACGGTACATGGAACTACAAATACCTCAAAATTTTCGCCGACACCATCCAGTTCATGCAGTTCAGCGCGGGCAGCACATCCATGCTTGTGATGGACATCGGAAACCAGTCCTTTCGTCCGAATGCAGACAACTTCTGGGACCTCGGCAACGTGAACTACGGCTTCGGGACGCTTTATGTGACCAATATTTCCTGCAAAGGCTCGGCCGGTACCTGCGGCTCAACTTCCTATCCCTTTGCGGAAGGGTTCATCAAAAAGCTGTATCTTGGGACATCCTGCTACCTTTCGGCAAGCGGATCGTCTCTTTGCGTGAACGGTACGGTGATTGGCGGGGAGAGTAAGGTTTCAAAACTGTACGCAGGAACATCGACTAACTACGCTGAATTGAACAGCAGTTACGCTTTTCTGCCGAGTACCACACTGTACGATTTCACGCTTGGTTCGTCCACTACTCCATGGAGGAAAGCCTACATCACGGAACTGTACCTAAACGGCACAAAGTTCACGCCGACCAGTGTGGACACAAGCAAAATCGCCTATTCCACCACGATTTACGCTTCGATGAACGCCTCTAAACAGTTCATCCCTGCGGCTTCCACCGGCTACTACCTCGGCAGCTCCACCTATCCTTGGCAGTACGCTTACGTCACCAACCTCTACATCAACGGCACGAAGTTCGATCCGTCTACATCGTCAAGCGGTTCGGATTTCGCCGGAAGTCAGGTTACCATGGGCGGCAGTACGACGTACTACGTTATCTGCAACACCTCACGCGAGTTGCGACCGAATTCGACTTCTACCACCTACCCGTGCTACCTCGGTTCGGCATCCTACTACTGGCATTACGCCTATATCGGCTCGAATACCGTGTCCATCGGAAGTACCAAATCATCGAAACTCGGCTTCTTCGGTACGACTCCCATCATAAAGCAAACCCTCTCCACCTCGTCCAACAACATGAGCTACACCAGTGCGACATCATCGAACTACCTCTATGTGCTGAACAATCTGGTGGGCATTCTCAAAAACAAATACGGGCTCATCGCCTGAAACGGAGGAAACATGAAAGTAACACTCAAAACCATCGTTCTCGCCATCCCCGCGCTGTCGAAGCTGGCTGCGGAGGACATTCGACTTCAGCTAGCATATCGTCTGAAGAAAAACATCGCCGAACTCCAGCGGGAAGCGGATTTCTTCGGCGAACAGCGGATCAAAATTCTGGAAAAGTACGGTGTCGCGGACGAATCCGGCAACTACACTTTTGAAGGAGACAACGAGCAGAAGGCAATCGCGGAACTGGATGAGCTTCTTGATCTGGAAGTCGAACCGGTGATCGATGTGCTTGACATTCCCGTGACGGAGAATCTGAAACTTTCCGTCAACGATATCGGCTATCTTGAACCCTTTATCAATTTCATCGAGGAATCCTGATGCTCATCTTACATACCACAATCAACAAACAGAAAGGCAGACTGAAAGGCGAGACTGTTTCAGGACAAGTCAATTCTGTAGCTTTGCAGGTCAGTTTTTCGGACGAATGGGCGGAATATACGAGATACGCCGTGTTCACAAAAGACGGCTATTCCGAGAAAGTCCTGCTTGATGCCAACGATTTCTGCCGGTTCCCGAATGTGTTTCTGGCAGATGAGGGGGATGTGGAAATCGGATTTGTCGGCGAAAAGACTGACAATTCGGGCGCAGAAATACAGTATGTCAGCAAGCCGATGCTCTTCCGCATCCGTCCCGGGACGATCACCGATGCGGAATCGGCGGAGGAATCCCTTGTTCCCGATCTGATTTCCAGGATGGCGGCTGACATTGCAAGTGAGACGGATGCCGTAGCGGATTACGCTTTTTACCGGTACAGCGGACTGGAATCCGTGAATCTTCCGAAGGTGAAAGCGGTCGGTGCGTATGCCTTTGCAGAGTGTGCCGACCTTACCACGGTGAAACTCCCGGAAGCCGAGGTTATCGGAGAATATGCGTTCCATTTCTCCGGGGTCCGTGAAATCGACTTGCCGAAGGTGTCCCAGCTCGGCGAGTACGCCTGTTATTCCTGCGAATCGCTGGAATCCGTAGTATTGCCGTCCGTGCAGGAGATCGGTGATTATGCTTTCTCCGGCTGTTCCGCGCTGAAAACGGCAGTCTGTCCCGAACTGAAAACCATCGGGGACTATGCGTTTTCTTCCGATCCGGCACTTACAGCGGTAACTGCACCTATGGTAGAGGAGATCGGTCGGAATGCGTTTCACAGCGACACCGCATTGCAGACGGCGGACTATCCGCAATGCCGTACCGTCGGTACATACGCTTTTTCCAAGTGCGAAAATCTGAAACGTGTAAATCTGCCGCAGCTTCGGACAGCCGGAAATTATGCGTTCGATCACTGTTCCTCGCTGACCTCTTTTTCCGCACCGAATCTGACGGAAGGTGCTGCATATATGTTCAATTACTGCTCCTCACTCCGATCGGTGGAACTGCCCCAGGTGACGGTGGTCAAAGCGAATATGTTCGATTACTGCACGATCCTTTCTACCGTCCGTCTCGGTAAAGTGACCTCCATTGAAAGTACTGCTTTCCGGGGGTGTCACGGGCTTATCACGGCGGATTTTCCCTTGGTGACCAGCCTTCCGCAGAGCGCGTTCAACTCCTGCAGCCTGCTGAGATATCTCGATTTTCCGAACGCAGAGACCCTCGGTTCAAGCGTTTTCGCCTATTGCTACAACATCCGTGAGCTCATCTTTCCGAAGGCAACAACGGTCGGCTGGGGCGCATTTCAGTACTGCGACCTTCTGAAAAGAGCGGATTTTCCGGTGGCGGAGAAGATCGATTCGTATTGTTTCCGTAGATGTGATGCCTTGGAAACGCTCATCATCCGCACGCCGGCTGTGGCGCAACTTGTCAACAAAAATGCTCTGCAGAATACACTGATTGCAGACGGAACCGGGTATATATACGTTCCGTCCGCGCTTGTGGAGACGTACAAAACAACAACAAACTGGGTAACATACGCATCGCAGTTCCGTGCGATTGAGGATTACCCGAGGGTTACGGAGGTTTAAAATGAAGGAATTCTGGAATATGACCCAGTTAGCGTTCACCGCTGTCGGCGGCTGGCTCGGCTGGTTTTTAGGGGGATGCGACGGCTTGCTGTATGCACTGATCGCATTCGCCGTGGTCGATTATGTCACCGGTATCATGTGTGCCATCAACAATAAAACGCTGTCCAGTTCTGTCGGGTTCCGGGGCATCTGCAGGAAGGCACTGATTTTCGCTTTCGTGGGCATCGCACACATTCTTGACCTGTATGTGATCGGGACCGGCTCGGTTCTGCGGACGGCGATTATCTTTTTCTATATCTCGAATGAGGGTGTGTCCCTCATGGAGAACGCATCACACCTCGGTATGCCCATCCCGACGAAACTGAAAGATGTACTGGCACAGCTGCACAACCGTGCGGAGAAGGGAGAAAAGAATGACACTGAATAAGTTCTATCTGACGGAAAATGAGTGCTACAAGGTCGGGCAGAAGCATACGGTCAAGGGAATTATGGTTCACTCGACGGGATGCAACAATCCGAACGTATCGACATATCTGAACTACTGGAATCAGCTTCGTCCGGGCGGCAGGCAGGTGTGCGTTCACGCATTCATCGGTAAACTGTTCGGCAATGAAGTCGGAACGTATCAGACACTTCCGTGGGACATGGTCGGCTGGCACAGCGGCGAAGGCGCGAATGGGAACGCCAACTTCATGGGTTACATCGGATTCGAGATATGCGAGGATGATCTGACGGACAAGGCGTATTTCGAGAAGGTGTACCGTGAAGCCGTGGAACTTTGTGTTTACCTCTGCCAGCAGTTCGATCTGTCCGAGAAGGATATCATCTGCCACAGTGAAGGTTATGCCATGGGGATTGCCTCTAATCATGCAGATGTCATGCACTGGTTTCCAAAATTCGGCAAGAACATGGACACCTTCCGTGCGGATGTGAAGGTGGAACTGGAGAAAGCCGAAAAGGTGATTCTCGATAATGAAGCGGCTGACTGGTCAAAAGATTCCGTGAACTGGGCAATCAAAACCGGATTGCTCAAGGGGGATGAAAAAGGGGACCTCATGCTGCACAGTCCGGTGACACGTGAGCAGCTCTGCGTAATGCTGAAGCGGTTTCTGGACGTGAAATAGAATAGCAGTGAGCCTATCGGAAAAATAATTTCTCCGGTAGGCTTTATTTTTTTGCCTTCGTACCCCCGAAATGCTTGGTTGCCATGGCTGTATCTTGAGAGGCAGGCTCTCAGAAAGAGGCAAAAATATGGATGAAGAAAAAATCACCGATCAGAAAGACGAAAATCCGCTGAATTTACAGAACGAATACAACTATGTTCTTGCACAGCAGATTACAAAATCCCTGCTTGTAAAAGGACTCATCACAGAAGCAGAATTCAACAAAATCACCGCGAAAAACCGCGAATCTTTCTCCCCTTTACTCGGCAGAATTATGCCGAAACTGACTTGATTATGCTTCACTACAGAGGTAATATACATCACTGACGAGGGGAGGTATCGCTATGCCGAAAGTTACAAAAATTTCGGTGAACACCAAACAGAAGAAAAAACTGCGGGTTGCCGCCTATTGCCGGGTTTCCACGGATTCCGACGCTCAGCTTGAGAGTCTGGAAACGCAGATGGCACATTACGAGAAGTATATCAACGAACATGCCGACTGGACATATGCAGGACTGTATTACGATGAAGGAGTCAGTGGTGTGAAGATGACCAAGCGTGAAGGTTTGCTTCAACTTCTGGCAGACTGTGAATCACGGAAAATTGACTTCGTAGTGACCAAATCCATCAGCCGGTTCAGCCGCAACACAGCGGACTGTCTTGAGATGGTTCGGAAACTGCTGGATTTGAACATTTCGATCTTCTTCGAGAAGGAAAATATCAACACATCTGCGATAGACAGCGAGTTGTACATTACCTTATACAGCAGTCTGGCAGAGGACGAATCCCACTCCAACTCCATGAATGTGAAGTGGTCCACACAGAAGCGGTTCCAGAATGGAACCTACAAACTCAGCAGTCC